>JBBSPP010000388.1:0-3438 GCA_038258625.1 Chitinophagales bacterium | reverse complement strand
TGGCGAAAATTTATCTACTCAAGAATTTTCTCTAGCGCTATTCTCTCAAAACATGATTGATTATTTAAATATGCATTCAATAGAATCAATAAATATTTTTGGCTACAGCATGGGCGGTTATGTGGCGCTACATGTTGCCAAGCTTTTTCCGGAAAGGATTAAAAAAATTATAACGCTCGGTACAAAATTTGATTGGAGTAAGGAAGCTACTCTACAAGAAATAAAAATGCTAAACCCTGAAATTATAGAAACAAAAATTCCGCATTTTGCTGCGAAACTAAAAAACGAGCATACCCAAGATTGGAAAGAAGTAATGCAAAAAACAGCCAGACTGATGACGGAAATGGCCGAAGGTAAAAAACTTTTTGACAAAGATTTTGCAGCAATACAGCATCAAGTATTAATAGGAATTGGCGATGCCGACAAAATGGTGAGTATTAAAGAATCAAAAAATATTGTCCATCTTTTACCCCATGCTACCCTCGAAATTTTGGAGGGCGTGCAACATCCTATTGATAGTATTGAATCTGAGACGATTGCAATTTATATAAAAAAAGCTTTTGCCTAATCCAATTCTACAATCACCTCATTTTTTCTGTCCAGCATATCATAAGGTGCATTGTAGCCAAAAAAATAAAAGCGATTGGTTCGAGAAATTCCCTCTTTGTCCAAAGCGGCAATTAGCTGTTTTTTATAGGTTGCAATACGTTCATCAGTAGCCCACCCACCAAACGTTATCGCCGCCATTTTTTTGGCAGGCATCTCTTCAAATTTTATTAATTTATTATTTGGTGTTGGCAAATCGTCCTTCTTAATATCACGCGGCACCATAAACATCACCGTCATAGAATCTTCTAAAGACATTGCCACCGGCGAGGTCATTGCAATTTTTTCTTCTTTATTATTTCCTCCAAAAATATAACCCGCCAATACTCGAAAGCCTTGGCTAGAGCCTTGTTTGTAATTGTTCGTAGTGAGTTTTACCGAAGTAAACATACTAGCTTCGTAAGCTCGAATCTCAAAATCATTGTATGTTTTTAAAACCGTGTACGGATAACTTTCTATTCCTTTTCTGCTGCTCATGGCGTATATCTGAATGGCTGCAAAAATGAAAATAACAGCGGCTAGTATGATTAAAAATACTTTCATAGTGTTTAAATAATTATGCACAAATTTAAACAATAAAATTATAAACGCGTAGGTTCCGCAAAGTATAAATACTAAAGTTCCTGCACCAGCAATCGGTTACAAACTGCATTGCTCAGCACAATTTTTGTCTTTTTGTTGTAGCTAACTGTGACGCTTTTGTCAAACTCTTCTATTTGATTGATGGTAATTTTTGTGCCCAAGGGCAACTCTTTTTTGTTGAGGAATAATAAAAAATCTGTCGAGCTATTTCTAAGTGCTTTTAATAAAACTTCCTTTCCAACTTCAATCTGAGACAGTTTTTTATAATCGCGTTTTACCAAATTTCCATCCTTATCAGGTATGGGCGAGCCGTGCGGATCGGTGCTAGGAAAACCAAGTAACTCATCCATTCTATCAAAAAATAATTGCGAGCCAACGTGCTCCAATTCCTCAGCAATGTCATGCACTTCTTCCCAACCAAAATGCATTATGTGCGACAAAAACATTTCGGACAATCGATGTTTGCGCACCACGAATGATGCCATTTTTAATCCTTTTGCAGTGAGTTGAATCGGCTTGTATTTTTCGTAAATTATCCAGTCTTTTGCCTGCAAGCGCTTTACCATGCCGTTGGCCGTTGGCTTACTCACCTGCACCTCCGCGCCCAAATCTGATAACGAAATATCCGTACTTTTTTGATGCAAATAATACAGCGCTTTCAAATAATTTTCAATGGTTTGGGTTGGCATGTTGTAATATTTTTTTTTTAAAATATAGTTTGTCCAATTAGCTCAACAAAATGTCTCCCGTCATTTCCGCAGGAATTTCAATGCCTAGATAATTCAATATTGTAGGTGCTAAATCGCCCAACTTCCCTGCTTTTATTTTTTTATCATTTTCATTACTGATAAAAAATAACGGAACAGGGTTCATAGTATGCGCCGTGTTTGGTGAGCCATCAGGGTTTCGGAGGCAATCACTATTACCATGATCAGCGGTCAGAAAAATAGCGTAACCGTTTTTCAAAGCCGCAGGTATTAATTTGCTTACACAATTATCAACCGTTTCGGCAGCTTTCATTGCAGCGGCCCACACGCCGGTATGCCCTACCATATCCGTATTGGCAAAATTGAGACAGATAAAATCCGTCTCGCCGTTTTCTATTTCTGGCAAAAGTGCTTCGGTCAATTCGTACGCGCTCATCTCGGGTTTCAAATCGTAGGTGAGCACATCTTTGGGCGATGGTTTTAGGATTCTTTTTTCCCCAGTAAAAGGAAGTTCTCTTCCTCCCGAAAAAAAGAATGTTACGTGCGGATATTTTTCTGTCTCTGCAATTCTGATTTGCGTTTTACCATTTTTTTCTAGTACTTCGCCGAGGGTATTTTTCAAATCACTTTTTGTAAAAAGCACATTTATATTTTCAAATGCTTTGTCATACTCCGTCATGGTGGTATAGTGCAAATCCATTTTTTGCATTTGATGCTCAGGAAAATCTTTTTGGGTAAGTGCTTCTGTAATTTCACGGCAACGATCTGTTCGGAAATTAAAACACAAAACGGCATCCCCTTCCTTTATCAATCCTTTTGGAGCACCGTTTTCATCACAAATAGTTACTGGTAATAGAAATTCATCCGTCACGCCATCTGCATACGATTTTCTGATGGCTTCAATTGCATTCGTAGCATGCGCGCCTTTTCCTTGAGTTATATTTTCATACGCTAGCCTGACACGTTCCCAGCGTTTGTCTCTGTCCATTGCATAAAACCGCCCTGTAATACTTGCAATTTCTCCTACAGAATTTTTTAAATAATTTTCTAAATCTATCATGAATTTCAACCCACTTTCGGGGTCGGTATCGCGCCCATCTGTGAAGGCATGAATAAAAACATTTGAAAAATTATGGAGCTTGCAAACATCACAAATTGCTTTTATATGATTGGTGTGCGAGTGTACGCCGCCATCACTTACCAAGCCAATAAGGTGCAACGGGCACCCTTTTTGTTTGGCATAATTTATTGCATTTAGCAGTGTTTCATTTCTTTGAAATTCACCTGTTTCAATTGCCACATTAATTCGCTCCAATTCTTGATATACAATCCGACCAGCACCCAGGTTCAAATGCCCTACTTCGCTATTACCCATTTGCCCTTCAGGCAGGCCTACTTGTTTGCCGTAGGTTACTAATTCTGTGTTGGGATATTGAGAATATAGGGAATCTACATAAGGAGTTTTTGCATGTTTGATGGCATCTGCATCAGGGATTTTACCCTTTCCCCAACCGTCCATTATAATGAGAATTGTCCTTTTATG
>JBBSPP010000387.1:0-3457 GCA_038258625.1 Chitinophagales bacterium | reverse complement strand
AGTCGTAAGTAGTAAGTAGTAAGTAGTAAGTCGTAGGTCGTAAGTCGTAGGTCGTAAGTATGAATCGGCTGTTCTGAGATATTGCGCCGTAGGCGGAACTATATTTTGGAACCAAACCTTAACTATAACTATGATATCAAAAATAAAAATAAAATTGTCCTTAATTTCAGTGCTTTTAGTTTTAGTCAGCTGTAAAATTACTAACAATCCGCTTCAAGATAATCCGTTAATTGTAGTCAATAGATCAATTGAAAAATATTATGAATATTATAAGCAATCACGAGATGGAGTGACTAAAGTTTTTGCAGTTAGACTAAACAACTTACCCAATGCCTCAAATCGAAATCTAAGTTTTACACTTTGTGCTCTTATGCATTCAAGTGATATATACTGGTTGCGTCCTTATCACTACGGTTACAAGTTCAAAGACTTTTTGGTTATAATTGTCGATAGACCTTTTTTACATTTTCCTGAAGTACAACTTGAAACATTATTAAACTGTCAAGATTTAGAAGAATTCGTTCCTTCTTGGAAATTTTGTCGAGCTAACGACCGTTTCCCGTCATCTGGAAGCTACGATTCTGACAGACGATATTGGGTTTATGATGATAGTATAATACCAATGTGATTTTTAAAATAGGCCACTATTTTAAAAATCTTACAGTGGTAAATGCCGATGGTTACAAGTGTTTAGTCCAAATGAGTGAAACGAAATTTGGACTATTACACTTATCCAAGCGGTATAAAAGCTACAATTGTAAAATATCACCTTACCAGGTACGGATATGTAGATTTATCAGGTACTGGTATTAATAAGCCCGATTACCAAGAACTAGATGGTTTTAATCTTATGCTTCCTAATAAATACAATTTATTTAAATAGTTCAATTTTTTGTCCGCGCTACGCTCACAGCCGCCCCGCTTGTGGCGGGGCTATGGCGCGGCGGAGCCTGGGCGGCAAAAAAATGTAAAAAGTGCGATGGGTACATCCAAGCATTTAGCCAAAATCTTTTAACTTTTAACAAAAAACAGGTAGTTTGTTATGCTCGCGCCACTTGGCGTGCCGTTCGCGCCACTTGGCGTGCCGTTCGCGCCACTTGGCGTGCCGTTCGCGCCACTTGGTGTGCCGTTCGCGCCACTTGGTGTGCTGCTCGCGGTAAATAAAATGCTTCACCAACCCGCGCGAAGCCTTCACCATGACGTGAAAGTACATCACCAACCCAATAAAATCGAATACCAAGCCAAGAAAATGCATTACCAACTAACGCGAACAGTTTTCCGAAGCACGCGCGGCCTGTACCAACGCGCGCGAGACCGTTACCGAAGCGCGCGAAGGCATCACCAACACGTGCGAGGCGTTTACCGAGACGCGCGAGGGCTTTAATTACTGTTCGGGATGTTTTTGCGCAGCAAAGCATCCCGACCGTTAAATAAATTGGTTATCAGCATCACCCTGCCCACGCGGGGTGTGGCACACTGGCAGATTGGCTCCAAGAATAAATAAAAGAATGATAGCTCGAAGTAGTGGTTTTTGTTGGCAAAGAAAAAACTGGGCTGTTAACAAAAAATTGGTTTACTTTCATATCCGTAAACCAAAAGCAAAATAGGTATGACGTACAGTATAAAAAATAAAGAGGGTGAGGGGCTAGTTATGCAGTGGAAGACTGCCATTTATCATAAAGTTCGATATGGCTTTGCTAAGCAAAAATGTATCGGACAGCGGGTATTTGGTGGAGGAAAAATATATTTACTAATAGGTTTAATGCTGCTTGTATTTAGTGCAGCTGCTCAGCCGCCATGCTTTAATTTACCCACTAGTAGCTATCAATCTAGAGGCGGACGCGAATTAATTCTGCGGAAAAGAGCGGATTTAGGGCCGCGTTCTTTTGAATTATTTGTCCACGTTAATATTGTGGGGAACAACCTGACTATCGGGCCGACTAACGATAATGTCCAACTACCTATCTTTTTTTATATAACTGATACCTGCATAGGTAAATTTAACTCAACACCGCTGCCAGATTTTGTACAGCCTGCATCTTGGTTGCCTAAGGGGCTTTACCTAAACGATACGTTGGCCAAAAGAATACATTCCTTTTGCAATCCACTTTCTGAGCCAGTAACAACCACAAATCCTTATGACACAGTGCAATATATGCGAAGCGTTTGGATGAGTAGAATATTCACTGTACCTAATACGTTTACAAATTATACTTGTGGTAAATGGCAAATTGGAGAGTCATTTAATTATGCCTCCACAGATTTAGCAACCAATATAGATTATCCATGTTATTATCCTTATTCCAGTTACCTAACTAGTATTTATGAACAAAGTTCATATTATTTTGCTTCATACCTCCTGCAATTTAATAATTTGTTGCCTAATAATACGCCTGGCTTTGCCTCTCAATTAGATTTTTTAGCTAAGGCAGATCAATGGACCACCATTCAACAGAACCCTATAGACGATGAAGGAGACAGTTTAGTTTTTACATCAGTGCCTAATGTAACTGCTAGTATGACTAGACCATATAATCCTGACATCCAAAGCTATGGTGATATTTTGCCCACTGACATTGTAACGAATCCCA
Organism: Chitinophagales bacterium; assembly: GCA_038258625.1. Lineage (GTDB taxonomy): Bacteria > Bacteroidota > Bacteroidia > Chitinophagales > Chitinophagaceae > JAGNRR01. The sequence goes on along the minus strand of JBBSPP010000387.1, from coordinate 866 downwards.
ATCCACCAAATCTTCAATACGTGCGTTGTGATACTATTCGGTCTTGGTATGATTGTGTCCCTGGGCAGAGTGGGCCAAATTGTACACGCTACAATGCGGTTAATAATCCCTTTGATTGTGATAGTACATTCAGTGTAAATTCCAATACGGGCGAAATTAGGTTTTTTACAAAAACAGCTGGTCAGCACGTAAACATCACCATAAAAGTGGACGAATACAGAGGCAATACATGGCTTAGTACAAATTACCGAGTATTAAGAATCCACACCATAGATAGCGGCTACGCAAGCAATCCATTAGTTATAGTTGACACACCAAATGTGCAACAAGCGGTGATAAATAACAACCTAGAGTTTACAGCCTGTGCGGGTGCTAACATCCAAATTCCAATTATATTTAAGGAGCCTCAGGGCTTAGGCCAATTAACGATTACAGACCTACACGGTAACAGTTTGCCCAGTGCTAGTCTTACATACCAAAATAATAATACTGACAGTGTGTATTCATTGCTCAGTTGGAATACATTACCCACGGATAGTGGTTGGTATAGCGTAGTATATAATATTGTTGATAGTGCGTGTTCTGTTAGTGCTGTTTCTGAAAAAAGCAGTAAAGTTATACGAATATTTATAAGCAAGCAGGGTATTGTAGGGTCAAATGACACGAGCATCTGCGCAGGCCAATCTGTAAAACTCTTCACCACCGGCGCTGGCAGCAATATAAATTGGAATGTACTCAACGGTACAGCCAATAGTCTAAGCTGTACCAACTGCCAAAACCCAACCGTCGCCCCAACTGCCACCACCACCTACGAAGCAGTCAGCCAACTAACGGGCAACTGCAAAGCGCGCGATACCGTCACCGTT
>JBBSPP010000386.1:0-3457 GCA_038258625.1 Chitinophagales bacterium | reverse complement strand
ATCAGGCATAATAGCACCGCTTACGACCGTTGGTGTGCGCATTAATACATTCATAGTATCAATCACCGCTTGTACATTTTCTGTTTCCTCTTCGCTTTGGGCTTTAATATTTGTTGTAAAAGGCACGGGCTCTTTGTGCAATGGTACGGTGGGCGCTGGCTTAAATTGATCCAAATAATCTAACACATCATGTATCTGTAATTCATTTTTATTGATGTGTTCAATTGCATCGGCAAACCATTTTGCCGGTTCATGACCCAAATTGATTAACGTGTTTCCATCAATGTTTTTATAGTCTTTCATTGTCTTTGTTTTTTATAATAATGTAAAAGTGAAACTGACGTACGCAGCCTTTTTGCGCAGTTGATATTAATTTGTATTTTTATTTTATGGCTCTAAATAAAAATGCTTTGTTGCGATATAAAACGATTGATAAATGTCTGCAAAACACCTACAGAAACTGGACGCTGGACGATTTGATAGAAGCCTGCTCCGATGCACTTTACGAATACGAAGGGCGCGATACAAACATTAGCCGCCGTACGGTGCAAATGGATATTCAGCTTATGCGAAGCGATAAGCTGGGCTATAACGCACCAATTGCCGTGTACGAAAAAAATATTATCGCTATGACGAAGATGATTTTTCCATAACCAATAACCCATTAACCGAGAATGATATGGGCGTACTTTCTGAAACTGTAGCCATGCTTAAACAGTTCAAAGATTTTTCGTTGTTCGATGAGCTTGGCGGCATTATACAACGGTTGGAGGATAAAGTGCATACAGAGCAAACGCATGAAGACGCCATTATTCATTTAGATAAAAATGAAAACCTGAAAGGATTAGAGCACTTAGATTTTATTTATCAGGCTATTTTAAAAAAGCAGTGCATTGATATTTTGTACAAATCATTCAAAGCCGAAATGCCGAGCTACATAACTTTTCATCCTTATATTTTAAAAGAGTTTAATAACCGCTGGTTTGTAGTAGGCCGAAAAAACAAAGCAGACCAAATTCAAACTTTTGCACTTGATAGAATTATTAGTATGACTATAAACGAAAAAATAAATTATACTAGGAAAAAATTTAGCGGGGATGACTATTACAAAAACACCGTTGGCGTAACTGTACTTAATGATGATATGTTGTATGATACTCGGTTAAAAATTGACCGTTACAACGCGCCGTATGTTTTGACCAAACCATTTCATAACTCACAAAAATTAATTGAACAATTTAACGACGGCAGCATAATAATTGAAGTGCGCGTACATCTCAATTATGAATTTGAACGATTGATTCTTGGCTTTGGAGATGCTATAGAAGTGTTGAGTCCGCGTAGATTAAAAAGTAGAATTAAAAAGAAATTGGAGGCAGCTGTGGCAGTATATAATAAGCCCTGATGGGTTAAATTGATAATTGTGATTCTCTCTACGAAATCGAAAAAGCTAATAGCTTTTACTTACTTTAGAGCGTGCGTTTTATCAAAATACTTTTTCTTGTTTTTGTATCTGTAAATGTTGCAGGGCAGGGGGTGATTCCGAAGCCTTACTATGATGTTCGGAATGGTGCGACATACTCTTTCTCAGAATTAAACATTCAATATCCAGAAGAATGTAGTATTGAAGCTCATTATTTACAAAAGGAATTAGCATCTCGAAATTTTAAAGTAAACTTTAATTCCTCAAGTTCATACAACACAAAAATTGTCTTTGTGGTTGAACCTCGTCACGGTGTTCAGCCTGATTGGTATCGAATACAATCGGATAGCGATATAATAATTTCAGCTATTTCATCACAAGGCATTTTCCATGGCATTCAAACCTTGTTGCAACTTATTGGCACTGAAAAAGGGTCTTTTAAGTTACAACATTTGCTTCTATATGACCAGCCTAGATTCAAATGGCGCGGCATGCACTTAGATTGTAGCCGACATTTTTTTGATACTGATTTTATTAAAAAATATATTGACCTACTCGCTTTGCACAAAATGAATACCTTTCATTGGCACCTTACTGACGACCAAGGCTGGCGAATAGAAATAAAAAAATATCCATTACTTACAAAAATTGGCAGCCAACGAAAAGAAACAATCATAGAAAAAAACTTTGAGCCCTATAAAGGAGACGGAAAATTATACGGCGGTTTTTATACGCAGGAACAAATAAAAGAGGTTGTAGCTTATGCAAAAGAAAGATACATTACCGTAGTACCCGAAATAGAAATGCCTGGTCATGCCGTGGCGGCGCTGAGTGCTTACCCGCAATTTAGCTGTCAACAACAGCCGCTTGAAACCCTTACTACTTGGGGTATAAGCGATGATATATTTTGTAGTAAAGATTCCACCTTCAATTTTATTTTTGATATACTTGATGAAGTGCTCGAACTTTTTCCGAGCAAATACATTCACATTGGAGGTGACGAAGCACCAAAAGTTCGTTGGAAAGAGTGTAGCCATTGCAAAGCCAATATCAAAAAGCACAACCTAAAAGATGAGCATGAATTGCAATCATACTTCATTGGTCGGGTAGATTCTTTTTTAAATAGCAAAGGACGAAAAACAATTGGTTGGGATGAAATTTTGGAAGGCGGTCTTGCAGAAAATGCTGCCGTGATGAGTTGGCGCGGCGAAAAAGGCGGGATAGAAGCAGCGCAGCAAAAACATAATGTAGTGATGAGCCCGGGTAGTCATTGTTATTTTGATCATTATCAGGGCGATAAAAAAACAGAGCCGCTGGCTATTGGCGGTTATACTCCTTTGAAAAAAGTGTATAGTTTCAATCCGATTCCAAAAGAGTTAGACAAAAAATACCACGAATACATTTTGGGCGCGCAAGGAAATTTGTGGACGGAATATATCGCTACGCCTGAGCATTTGCTGTATATGGCTTTGCCAAGAATGTGTGCGCTAAGCGAAGTGCTGTGGTCGGGCGCTGGGAAATATTCGTATGAAGATTTTACGAGCAGATTAATTTCGCATTTTGATTTATTGGACAGTTTGGGTTACAACTATTCTACCGCTCTTTTTAATATAGAAGGAAAATCAATTACCGAAAATGGAAAATTATCTATTGCGCTACAATCCGATTTTCCGGAATATGAAATTCGTTTTACAACGAATAGTGATGAGCCGAATGCAACTTCAACTTTGTATAAAGCCCCCATCGTCATAGATAAAAATTTGATGTTGAAAGCGCGTCTTTTTAAAAATGGAAAAGCGAAAGGCAATCTTTTTTCGCAGGAATATAAATATCATTTGGCCGTAGGTAAAAAAATAACTTTATCAAATCCGCCAAGCGAAAGTTATAATACTGGCGGCGCGCAAACCTTGATAAATGGTGTGGTGGGAAGTTTGCCTTGGAGTGGGAATGAGTGGTTGGGATGGCGTGGCAAACCGATGAATGCTACAATAGATTTGGGAGAACTGAAGGATATAAAAAAAGTAAAAATCTCTT
>JBBSPP010000385.1:0-3481 GCA_038258625.1 Chitinophagales bacterium | reverse complement strand
AATTTCTCAGCTACAAGAATATAGCGGTATAAAAGCCCACACCATCCGGATATGGGAAAAACGCTACAACGCCCTTACCCCACATCGCAGTGATGGCAACACACGCTACTACGATGGCGATCAACTGCGCCGCCTGCTCAATATTGTCAGCCTGTTAGATTCTGGGCTAAAAATATCCATGCTCTGCTCACTCACCGAAAAGCAACTGCACAAGTTAGTAGAAGCCACTTATGCCAAACTGGATGATGACCAAGGTGATACATCATTATACAGCTCGCAACTTATAGCCGCGGCGTTTGATTATGACGAGCCACAATTTGAAAAAATTATGACTAGTTGTACCAACCGTTTTGGCCTGCGAGATACTTATAAAAATTTAATTTACCCGGCACTCATCCGCATAGGTATTATGTGGACTGCTAACGCTATGCCGCCCGCACACGAGCATTACATCATCAATCTTATCCGCCGCAAAATATTGGCGAGCATTGATGCCCTGCCACTACCACCTGCCAATGCACCTGCCTGGGTACTTTTTTTACCTGAAGGGGAGTACCACGAAACGGGCCTCCTCATGGCCTATTTTATACTGCGCCAAGCAGGTCAAAAAGTGGTTTACCTTGGCGCCAATGTACCCACCGATTCGCTAAAAGATGCCATGCTTGATATTGGTCGGGCCAATTTGTTGGGCTTTATAATTGGCAAAAAAGAAAAACACCAAAACCTAAATGTAATCAACCAATTTAGCAAAACTGCCAAGCCCAACAAAGTATATCTTGCCTGCTCAAACTTTGATATGGATAGTTTTACTGAGAAAAAATATTTTACACCATTACACGATATTCAAGATTTAGAAACAATTATAAAATAAAAGAACTTTTAATACAAAGGAATGCGACATATATTGTTCACATTTTTTTAGAATTATTTAAACATATTTGGTACTGTATAGTTGCCTTAATATATTTGGTAAAAAATATTTTATAAAAACTAATAGAGCCAGCCAAGCGTACATATTGCCCACAAAACAATCATTAAAAAACAAAAACATCTTACTACAGCTTTGAACAAAAAAATCCATATAATTGGTGCCGGTTTTGCAGGGTTATCGGCTGCGTGCTATTTGGCCAAGGCGGGTAATAGCGTTACTATTTTTGAAAAAAATACGCAGAGCGGTGGCCGAGCACGGCAGCTTAAGCGCGATGGTTTTACATTTGATATTGGTCCTACGTTTTATTGGATGCCCGATGTATTTGAACGTTTTTTTAATGATTTTGGCAAAAGCGCCGCAGACTATTACGACCTTATAAAACTGAACCCCGCCTACGAAGTTTTTTTTGGCAAAAATGACAGCATAAAAATTGCTGATACTATAAATTCAATCACGGCCACTTTTGAAAATATAGAAAAAGGCAGCGGCCAAAAGCTCACTAAATTTATGGCGCAGGCCAAAGAAAATTATGAGATTGCCATCAAAGATTTAGTGTACAAACCCGGCCGTAGCCTACTCGAAATTATGACGCCGCAAACGGCCACACGCTTACACCTTTTTATAGATACTATTGAAAACCAAGTGAACCGAGCATTCAACGATAAGCGGCTGAAAGAAATTCTGAAATTCCCTGTGTTGTTTTTGGGCGCCAAGCCCAGCAACACACCCGCTTTTTATAATTTTATGAACTACGCAGATTTCCACTTAGGCACTTGGCATCCGCGCGGCGGCATGTACAAGGTGGTGGAAGCAATGGTGGCATTGTCAAAAAGTTTGGGCGTAGAAATCATCAACGATTGCGACGTGACAGAAATTGTAATTAAAAATAAAAAAGCCGTTGGTTTAAAAACGAATCAAGGAAATTTTGATTGCGATATTTTACTAAGCGGCGCAGATTATGCACACACCGAAACGCTATTGCCCGAAGTTAATAGACAATACTCTGCAAACTATTGGAGCAAAAAAACCTTTGCGCCTTCGGCACTTTTATTTTATGTAGGTTTTAATAAAAAGCTCCAACATCTTTCGCACCACTCGCTATTTTTTGATACCGATTTTGTGGCGCATAGCCGGAGTATTTATGATGATTTGGAGTGGCCCGACAATCCGCTTTTCTACGCTAGCTTCCCCAGCATGACTGACGATAATGCCGCACCCGAAGGCAAGGAAGCAGGTATTTTTTTAATTCCAATAGCCCCTGGAATAACTGATACCAACGAGCTTAGAGAAAAATATTTTGAAATAATAATGAAGCGTGTAGAACACCTTACAAATCAGCCAATTATTGATGCTGTTGATTTTAAACAATCATACTGCATCAATGATTTTGTGGCAGATTATAATTCTTACAAAGGCAACGCTTATGGGCTGGCCAATACCCTCTTTCAAACGCATATTTTACGCCCAAAATTGCAATCAAAAAAAGTACGTAATTTATTTTTTACAGGGCAGCTAACCGTGCCAGGGCCAGGTGTGCCACCGAGCTTAATAAGTGGCAAAATAGTAAGCGATTTAATACAGAAACTGAACCCATGAGTTACAACCTATTCAGAAAAGTGAGCTACGCCACAAGCGAACTGGTTACTAAAAATTATAGTACCTCATTCGCTTTGGGCATTAAATTATTAGGGCCTTCCATACGCGATGCTATTTATGCCATCTACGGTTTTGTGCGCTACGCCGATGAAATAGTCGATACATTTCACGAGCACAATCAAGAAGAAATGATGGCGGAATTTATAGCTGATTACAACAAATCGTTGGAAAGAAAATTTAGTATGCACCCCATTCTTAATGCGTTTCAAGAAGTGGTGTTGGCGCATAATATGCAAGACTTAGTCAATAGTTTTTTGGCGAGCATGAAAAAAGATTTGGAAACTGTGAATTACAAAACCGAGCAAGAGTATGACGACTATATTTATGGCTCGGCAGATGTGGTAGGGCTTATGTGCCTCAAGGTTTTTGTAGGCGGGGACGAAAAAAAATATGAAGAATTGAAACCTGCGGCCATGAGTTTAGGTTCAGGTTTTCAGAAGGTAAATTTCTTGCGAGATATACAGGATGATGTTGTACAGTTGGGCCGTTCTTATTTCCCCAATTTAACGGATAGTGTAATGACCTGCGATGAGAAAAAAGAAATTGTTGCTGATATAGAAAAAGATTTTGCGGCGGCGTTGGTCGGTATAAAAAAACTACCACCACGGGCAAAGCTAGGCGTGTTTGCAGCCTATAATTATTACCACGCCCTATTGCGAAAAATAACCAAAAAACCAGCCAAACAATTATACGAAGAGCGCGTGCGCATTCCCAATTATCGTAAAGCTTTCATAACGGTTGGTACGTTGCTTCGGTTTAAATTAAATTTGCAATAATCATGAAAGGAATATTTGTCATTTTATTATTCTTTGCATTACAATCTGCCGCGGTGGATTGTGATAAAATGATGGCATTGCGCAGCCAATTTCATGGTGCCACCACCATGCTGAAATT
>JBBSPP010000384.1:0-3482 GCA_038258625.1 Chitinophagales bacterium | reverse complement strand
GGAAAACTTGCAAAACAATTTCGCCCCGAGTTAGATACATATTACGTAACCGATACGGCACTGAGCGAACTAAAAGATGATACCTTAAATATTTTTCGCAGGCTTTTTTATAGAAAAGAAGATTTACAAGAAATTCATCTCAGCATTTTGCAAGGCATCGGCGAGCGATACAAAACGCCGTTTTTTACTGCGCTAATGGAGTATAGTCAAAAGCCCACGGGCGTTTTTCATGCAATGCCAATTTCGCGGGGCAACTCTGTTTTTAAATCGCGTTGGATAAATGACTTTGGCGATTTTTATGGTCGCAATATGTTTTTGGCCGAAACTTCAGCAACTACAGGCGGCTTAGATTCTCTCTTACAACCAACCGGGCCGCTAAAAAAAGCGCAAGAAATGGCGCGCGATGCGTATGGAAGCGAGCATACTTTTTTTGTAACCAACGGAACAAGTACTGCAAATAAAATTGTGATGCAGGCATTAATTCAGCCCGAAGATGTGGTGCTGATTGATAGAGATTGCCACAAATCGCATCACTACGGGATTGTACTTTCGGGCGCATATCCTGTGTATTTAGATTCGTATCCTATCGAAAAATATTCCATGTACGGTGCCGTTCCGTTGGAGCAAATTAAACGAAAATTACTGCAGCTAAAAGATGCAGGGCGATTGGATAAAGTGAAAATGTTGCTACTTACGAACTGTACGTTTGACGGCCTCGTATATAATGTGCAGCGCGTAATGGAAGAAGTGTTGGCCATTAAACCTGATATTGTTTTCCTTTGGGACGAGGCGTGGTTTGCGTTTGCGGGTTTTACATATACCTACAAACAACGCACTGCGATGTATAGTGCACGAAAATTAAAAGGAAAATACCAAAGCGCGAAGTATAAAAAAGAATATGCGGCGCACATAAAAAGTTTGAAAAAAGGCGAAGTCCCGCTAATGCCCGACCCAGAAAAAGTACGCATCAGAACGTACGCCACGCAAAGCACGCACAAAACGCTGAGCAGTTTTCGGCAAGGCTCAATGATACATATTCAAGATGAAGATTTTCGGCGTAAAAGTCAGAGTACTTTTTTAGAAGCTTACATGACGCACACTTCTACATCGCCCAATTACCAAATGTTGGCGTCGCTAGATGCAGGCCGGCGGCAGGTGCAATTTGAAGGGTATGAGTTGGTAGAAAAAAGTATTGAGTTGGCAATGGTTTTTAGGGCCAAAGTAAATGACAACCCAAAATTAAATAAATATTTTGATGTACTTACGGTGCATGATTTTATTCCTGATGAATTTCGGCAAACGAAACTCGTAGAATATTACGACCCAAAAAACGGTTGGAATAGAATGGAAGAAGCGTGGAGTAAAGATGAATTTGTGCTAGACCCTACAAAAATTACGTTGCACATTGGGCGTACCGGCGTGGATGGCGATACGTTTAAAAATAAATATTTGATGGATAAATTTAATATCCAGATAAATAAAACCAGCCGCAACACCGTGCTTTTCATGACAAATATTGGTACGACTCGCGGAAGTATAACATACCTCACTAGTGTGCTTTTACAAATTGCCGAGGAGCTTGACAAAGAAAAACAAGCACTGAATACGCGTGAGCTGGAGATTTATAATGAGCGCATTTATTCGCTTACCGAGCACGTACCGCCCTTGCCTGATTTTAGCCATTTTCATTTTTCATTCCAAGCTGTGCCGGGCGTGCCAGGAGGCAATTTGCGCGAAGCCTATTTTCTGGCTTATGATGAAGAAAATTATGAATATATCAGGTTGGAAGATTGCTTACCCGCTATGGAAAATGGAAAGGAATTAGTGGCCTCCACTTTTGTAATTCCGTATCCGCCAGGCTTCCCAGTTTTGGTGCCAGGGCAAGTAGTGAGTTTGGAAATTATCGCATTTATGTTAGCTTTGGATGTGAGTGAAATTCATGGCTACCGCGCCGATTTAGGTTTGCGCGTTTTTAAGCAAGCAATTTTGGACAGGCAAAAAACAGGAACGGCAATGGGGGGAATGAGGAGGAAGATTAGTAGTGAATAAATTATAGTGAAAAACTAAAAGTGAAAAGTAAAAAATCAACATTGAATAACAAAAATCTTAGCTCAAGCCGTTTCCCCCTCTGGAGGGGGCTAGGGGGTGGGTTTGGTACACAAAATAAAAAAGTCTAGAGATTACTATCTAGCGTCTATATAAAGTTTAAAATAAAAAAAATATGAGCAAAAAAACAACAAAGAATGTAACATCAAAAGCAGCTACAAAAGTTGCAACGAAAGCAGCAAAAAAAGCAGTAAAAGCACCTGTAACACCAACAAAAAAGAAAGCCGCCAAAAAAGCGATTAAGAAACAAGCGCCGTTGTCACTAAATGGAATTGCGGATATTCGTCGCTTTTTTCATAAAAATGAAGTGCCGTTATATTTTATTGGCGCTACTAATTTTAATTTATTGGGCGCGGATGAATGGATAAAAGGCTTTCGATATATTTGTCATATAGATTGTTTTGATGGCTTGCACCCAAACGTTATTTCGCCCGTTACAGAAATTCCGCATGACGAATTTGAAAGTATCGAAGACATAAATAATTATTTATTGCAGCACCCCGAAATAAAAGATTATTTAAAAACTCGTGGTGAAGGAAAAAAAGCTGGGAAAGTAATGTTCCTCATGTTTGATGAAAAAACAGAAAAACTGGCAAAAGAAAGAGGCTTGGAGGTCATGTTTCCGCCGGCCAAAATGCGCACGTTTTTAGATAATAAAGTAAACACCAATCGCATTGCCGAAAAAGCGGGCGTGGCTTGTGTACCAAACGTTTTGACGAAAGTAAAAAACTACGAAGACCTTTGCAAAGTTTCAAAAAATTTGGGCACTGATTTGGTTGTGCAAACACCATTTGGAGATTCGGGTCATACAACTTTCTTTATATCAAACGAAGAAGAATATAACGAACATGCCGAAGAGATTGAAGAAGAAAAAGAAGTGAAAGTAATGAAGCGCATCAACTGCCGAGGTGCGGCGGTAGAAGCTTGTGTAACGCGTCACGGCACAATTGTAGCACCACTAATGACTGAGCTTGTTGGTTTTAAAGAACTGACGCCTTACAAAGGTGGCTGGTGCGGAAACGAAATTTATCCCGATGCATTTACCCCAGCTATTCGTAAAAAAGCAAATGAGGCTACCCAGCTTTTCGGTAATCAATTACGCGAAGAAGGCTACAAAGGTTATTTTGAATTAGACTTTTTGTTAGACCAAGATAATGGTGAGGTTTACCTCGGCGAGTTAAATCCACGCGTAACGGGCGCGAGTTCAATTACCAATCATGCCGTGTTTGCATTGGCAGATATGCCCTTGTATTTATTCCACATTTTGGAATGGATGGAAGTAGAATATTCATTAAACATTAAAGACATAAACACGCGTTGGAACCGCCAAGAAAATATTGATGGTTGGAGTCAGTTAGTAGTAAAGCATACTGAGG
>JBBSPP010000383.1:0-3510 GCA_038258625.1 Chitinophagales bacterium | reverse complement strand
TTTATTTTTTATTTTATGAATGAATGTGTTTTGTATAAAAATTTATTGATTAAAGTAGTTTAAAGATTGAGAGTCAGAATTGTTGGTAATTTTTATTTCGCTACCACTGTTTGATACGATTGTGCTCGTAATCGTAAACACTCCATTTGTATTGCCGGGGTTAAAGGTAGAAGGCAAGCCAATGCGCGATACTCCATTTGGCCCAAGCGTTATAGTGGTAGTAAAAATGTGAAAAAACGGACTAGTGCCATTATACGCCCAGTCAGAATTGTTGACGGCAAACGGCGGCATAGTAGTCATGGTTTGGTTCCAGGTAAATGTCATACGGTTATCTTTAGGAAAAACAACGGTGATAAGCCCTTCGGTTTGAACGCCGTTTACTTCCGCGATAGTCAACATCATATCAATGTTGGTACTGCTATGCACCACATTGGGCGTACTGAAAATTGTTACTACCAAGTCAGGCGATTTTAATACCAAAATATGAAGTGTACCCGTAGAATTTGGCGAGGTAGTATCTGTATCAAAAACAGTGTACGGTATATTCAGCTCGCCCGAAAAACCGGGTATCGGATGAAAAACAAAACTGCCATCTGCATTGATAACTAATGTGCCTTCGGGCAAGGTGATGGTTTGCGGTATAGCAAAAATACTATCGCCATCGGGGTCTATATCGTTGGCTAATAAGTTTCCTACTAGTGAATCGGTTGAGTAAGTTTGGAAAAAATCATCCACTGCTAATACTGAATTTGGGTGGTCGGTATCTAGCACATCCATAAACACATAGGCAGTATCAAAGGTGTTATAGACAGTATCATATACCACATATTTAAAAGTATCTTTACCTACAAAACCTGGGGCTGGTGTATACTGTATTTGTCCGTTGGGCAGTACGACGGCTGTACCATTAGCAGGTGGTGTACCAATAGTAGGCGCACCCAAGCTTCCGTTGCGGTTTGCGGGTTTATCATTTGCTAAAACATTGACTGTAACTGGCTGATCTTTTCTAACCAAGGCAATATCGTTATTAGCTACGGGTGATAACGTATCTTTTTGATCTATAATAGTGATACTAAGCATTTGCGTTTCGCAAAAAACACGTGCAGAATCTATACAAATACTATAGCTAAAATTATACACACCCGGCGTATCGGTTACAAACTGATACGTACCGTCAGGATTAATAGTTGGCAATTGCGCTGTAGGATTATCAGGCAGTGCAACGGGGTCAGAATAAATTACTGGCGAGCTAATGCGATCGTTGGTAGCCAAATTGCCCGTAAGCGTATCATTGATTAAACCTACTTTAAAATCAGGGTGATGCTCATAACAGTACAACCCAAAACCATTGGACATGCGCGTATCTACAAAGGCACCATAAACATATATTTCATTTAAAACAGAAGCCAAGGCATTCAAAGAAATTTTTACTTCGTCAAAAGGTTTTGTAGTTCTGAAGGCCACATTTAGTGCATCACTTGCAGTGGTCAAATTCAAATTAAGCGCAACAGTTAACAGCGAACCGGCGCCGATATTTGTTTCTTGCTGTACACCATCAAGGTATGTAGTGAGGCGTAAACTATTTAGCAAATCCACCTCCAACAAACTATTAATATTCCGAATGGTAAAACCTGTAATTGTGCCAGCAGGATAATCACGCTGTATATCTTGCACCGACAATTCAGTACCGCCTAACGCCGCTACCAAAGTAGATAACCGACTGAAAGTACTGGTATCATTATCTATAACACGGGCTGAATTTTCTACAGCGCACCCTACACAAATGCCATTGATGCCCGTTCGGCCTTCATTAATTATTACCGTTCGGCTCGGGCGCGTGAGCGCATAAGTATTTCCGCATACAGGCGCAGGTCCTTCGCAATAAGGCTCTACGAAAGCACCCCGCACGAAAATAGTACCTAAATCAACGCTAACTGGTTGGGCAATGTTGAGCCTAATTTCGTCAAAATCTAAGGTTGTAATAAAGCCGACATCACGGAGTGAATCCACCCCATTAAGCACATCCACACCCAGCAATAAATTATTGCCAGCAAATGACTCTCTAAAAACACCATTATTATAAGTAGCAACGGTGAGGTTCCCCAATAAATTTACATCAGCCAACGCCCCCGTAGAAATTTCAAAACCTGCAAAATGACCCGCCGGATATGTATCCAACACATTGCGCACTTGCACACTTGCCGTTGCCAATAAGCTCACCGGGAAATTAATAGCACCCAAATTGTTGAGCGAAGAATCAATTATATGTTGGGGATTTGTGTAACCACCTACACTTAGTAAACCAGTATTCACAGTTTTTAACTCTACAGGTGAAAAATGCTCGCGCAAACTGAGGCGTGTATTACAAGCTGTGCTGGCACCGGGACAATATTTTTTAACTACAGCATGATACACATTTAATGTATATAGGGCCGCAACTAAGGTGGTGCATTCAATGCGGATTTCGTCAAAACTTTTGGTACTATCAGTTATAAAACCAACATTGGTAGTACCATCGGCGAATAATAAATCGCTATTTAGACCAACCAAATTGCTGACTACTATCTGACTTTCTTGCAACGAATTGTTTAAATACGTAGAAACCTCTATACGCACGCCCACTCCAGCACCAATTAAGCCTGAAGTACCAATGCGATAACCTGCATAGATACCACCAGGATATACGTTGGAATTATCTTTTACCGAAAGTGTGGCATCACAACCCGCGCCCACGCCTAGTCCTAAAAGAAAATTGATATTAGCGGTATTGCCCAAATTATTATCAATAAGATTAGCGACATTGGTCACGCTTCCTAAACAAAGTGGAAACGTGCTGCCTACACCATTAAAAGTGCTGGCTTGTAAATTGGGAAAATCATCCGTTATCCAAGGCTGCGTATAATTGCATCCTACCGATGAAATTTGTGCTTTTAAATTGACTGGGAAAAATAGCCCGGAAAAGACGAGTGCAAAAAGTGAGACCTGAAAAAGTTGGTAATTTTTTATCATAACCGTAGTAGTTTAAAGGATGAATAAAAAAAAGTTAATGTTGTATATAAATGTTTCTAATAATAAAAATGCAAAAATTGTGCCAACCTTCAATTTTCATATAATTAAATTTTAAATAATGGGATTTTATAAGTTTGAATGAACGTTGCGCTCTTTCAAATCAAGCCGCAGCGTCGTTTTAAAATCGCAAAAAAAACCGCCTTCAAAAATCTTGAAGGCGGTGCTAAATATTTATATTAATTATGCTTAGGTAGTAACTGTACCATCATCAGGCGTGCCACCGTCTGGGCGGTCGGGCAGATCGTAATATACTTTTAGCTAATTGTACAAGCCGGTTGCGCCGGGGGGGTTTTACTCTTGGGCTGCTTTTAGGACGACGTAAAACACGCCCAAAGCGCCAGCAATCAAAACGTAACCGGCGCCAGCACAGCGGTAGAAAAACTAAAACCATTTATGCACCGCTCATCAATTAAAAATTAAGAATTCAAAATTCAGCATTCT
>JBBSPP010000382.1:0-3530 GCA_038258625.1 Chitinophagales bacterium | reverse complement strand
GCACTTCTTTACGGCCTAGCAGGCTCGTTTCGCGGCTCTCCACCGCCTGCTGATAATCTGCTAAAACTTCTGTCTTAAAATTTTCAAACGAAATTTTTCCTTCCTCAATTGCTTGTTTATTTTTTGCCATAGTGTAAAACAAAAATAAGCAAACAGCCTTTAAATTAAAGGTATGTTTTTGAGTGATTTTTATTTTTAAAAGGAACAGTCTTGGTATTTTATTTTTAGCTGCCAATAATTAAACCGTTCGGATTCTATTTTTTTATCAAAATAATCGGGTGCTTAACATTTCATTCTTTCATAAGCTGTTAATCATTTTTTGATTAACCCTGACTTAACCTAGGAAAATTATTAGTCCGCGTCTTTTAATTAAATTTGGAAACAGAACATTTTTAAACCTTAAAAAAAACAAATGATATGAAAAAAACAATTTTATTTTTCTCCGTAATTTTAATTTCTAGCAGCACCGTTTTTGCACAATCAGATTTGAATCGAGATGCTAAAGCTACAATGACCACACGCGCAAAAAGTCAAAAACCAACACCAACCATGACGGCCGAACCGCAAGTAACCAATGACGCCATGAAATTTGAAAGTGAAGAACACAATTTTGGTACGGTGGCAGAAGGGCCTTCGGTTAGCTATGATTTTTCATTTACCAATACGGGCAGCGAACCTATTTCGCTTGAAAGTGTGCGCGCAAGTTGTGGTTGTACTACACCTAACTGGTCAAAAGATCCTGTATTGCCTGGCAAAACTTCAAAAATTACAGCGACGTATAACACACAAGGCCGCCCAGGAAATTTTAATAAAACAATTACTGTACAATCTACTGCTGGTCAAAAAGTATTGACGATAAAAGGGGATGTTGAAAAAGCACCATCGTCATCAGTTCCTACTAACAGTAATTCAATGATTAAAAACTAATATAAAAAAGTCACTAAAAATAATTATGAAAACAATTTTCAGCATTCTAGCAATTACATTTTTTAGCCTTTCGGCCACGCTTTGCGTAGCACAAGACGATGCGCCCATATTCAAATTTGAAGAAACAACGCATGACTTTGGAAACGTAAAAGAAGGCCCTGACGCGACCTACGATTTTAAATTTACCAACGTAGGCAAAACGCCTTTGATTATCCAAAACTGTTCGGCATCATGCGGTTGCACAACTCCTAAGTGGAGCAAAGACCCAATTATGCCTGGTAAAAGTGGTGTAATTACGGTAAAGTATGCTACAAAAGGACGCATAGGTGCTATCAACAAAACAGTTTACATTCAGTCAAATGCTAAAAGTTTGAAGGAGCGTTTTGAGCTTTACATAAAAGGTTCAGTTATTCCTGAAGATAAAATTCAGCCAGGAGTAAAAATTAATCCTTCGGTACAATAGCGCACAATAATAATATTAACTAGAGGCCGCCTGCAAAGGCGGCCTTTTTTATTTATTTATGCGGCGAGAATATTTTCTGTTTTTCCGTTTAGCTAAAATTCATTGAATAATAAATTTGTATTATCTGCCTGATCCCGAAAGGTTGAATTTCTAAACTATTTACAAAAGGTATTACATTTGGCCTTCACTTTTGAATCTCTCATCTTTCATATCTAAGCGCATCGCTTTTGGCAAAAAAAAATCTTTTTCTGCTACTATTGTTCGTATTTCCATTGCAGCCGTGGCGCTGAGCGTAGCGGTAATGCTTATAGGATTGTCGCTTATAAAAGGTTTTCAGCAGGGAGTAAAAAGTAAATTTTATAGTAGCTGGGGGCACATTCACATTACTCCCTACCTCGCCGACCCCAACCATTATTTACAAGAAGAAAAAGTACCACTAAATGATTCACTACTGCAAGCAATTGAAGCGTATCCTAATGTAAAAAATGTACAACCATTTGCACTTCAATCAGTAATTTTAAAAAGCAAAGAGGAAATGGAGGGGATTGTTTTTAAAACAATTTTTAATTCAAAAGAGGAGCAGATAAAACTTGTAGAAGGACAGCAAATTAATTTAACGGATTCAAATTATTCTGAAGATATTCTTATTTCAACATCACTTTCTCAACGATTAAAGGTAAGAGTGGGTGATAAAATTTTGCTGTATTTTTTAGTGCCGCAAAACCCAAACCCGATAGTGCGGCGTGGCAACCTAGCCGGCATATACGAAACTGGTTTGCAAGAGTTTGATAATCAAATTGCCTACTGTGATCAACGCTTAATTTCTAACATTATTGATGACAGCGTAACGATGATTCAGGGGTATGAAATTAATGTAGAAAACACGGCCAAAATCCAAGAGACGAAAGATGATATTTACAGAGACTTGATTGAAGCGCCGCTATATGCTTACACATTACGCGAGCGATTTGAAAATATTTTTTCGTGGTTGGGTATGATGAAAACCAATGAACAACTCATCATCAGCATTATGATTATTGTGGCCATTATGAATATGATTAGCACCATGCTGATACTTATTTTGGAGCGTACACAAATGATTGGCATCTTAAAATCACTGGGTATGACGAGCGGCGCAATGAGCAGAATATTTTATGTTTCGGGTTTACGCATTATTGGCTGGGGATTATTGTTTGGCAATATCGTTGGTCTCTTGCTGATATTTTTGCAACGACAATTTGGTTTTGTAACTCTAGACCCCGAAGTGTATTATGTGCGCACGGCACCTGCAATTTACGCTTGGCAATCTTTCATTTTTATAAATGCATTAATGATAGCCGTAATGTTGCTTATCCTTTTTATACCGACCATTTTAGTACGGAGTATCAAACCCATAAAAGCATTACAATTTAACTAAAGTGAGCGACAAAAAATCTTATATAGCTTTTTGTAATGCCGCGCAATATATACCGCTGTTCCATCAACCATTTTGGTGGGATTGTGTCACTGCCGGTTGGGATGTTAAACAAATAATGGCATCCCAAGCAACTGCTTTTTTACCCTTCGCCATCGAAAAAAAATTCGGTTTCAGTTTTGCTCGTAACCCTTTTCTTACACCTTATAGTGGGTTAATTTTTGAAAAAAAAGATTATACACTGCAGCAAAAAAAAGAGCTTTTTGAACTGGCAGTTTCTTTTTTAAAACAATATGATGTAGCCGAGTATGATTGCAATCCACAACTTTGCGAAGGACATTTTTCAAGAAAAACTAAAACCACTTATTTGCTCTATCTTGAGACCACATTGGAGCAACTTTTCGCCAATTTCAAACCAAGCTTACGAAGGCAAATAAGAAAGGCAGAGAAAAACTTAGTTGTGGAGGAAGCAGAAAATAGTAACATATTATTTGAAATATATTCGGACTCCATTTCGCGAAAAGACGCAGCCAACACAATACCTCGCGTGCTGGTAGAAAAAGTTTTTGAGCTATGTAAGCAGAAAAAAAATGGCAACATATTCGCGGCGATTGATGATAAAGGAAATATTCATGCCGCCATTTTTTACGTAGAAGATCATCATACAGCCTACTACCTGTTGGGCGGCAGTCACCATGCATTTCTGGGGAGCGGTGCTATGGGTTT
>JBBSPP010000381.1:0-3531 GCA_038258625.1 Chitinophagales bacterium | reverse complement strand
TTTTGAGTTGGCTGATTGTAGTTTAGCGAAGCGTAACTGCAATCGTTGTTTGTATAAAATTTTGATTTGAAAAGAGAAAGTTGCGCCGTTTGCAACGGCAACATAATGTTTGATAGAAAGGCCAATTGAAATTGTACAAGCTCACGCAAAGCGTGATAAACTGCAAACGGCTACCAGCATTATCTCCCCGTAGCAAGATTTATAAATACGGATTGATTAACACATGCCTTCGCATGTTAAACTCCAATCATCTTTTCGGTTGCTGATTGTAGTTTAGCGCAGCGTAACTGCAATCATCGTTTGTATAAAATGTTGATTTGAAAAGAGAAAGCTGAGCCGTTTGCAACGGCAACAAAATGCTTGGTAACTGCTTTGTAAGGAAAGTGTATTGACCGTTGCAAACGGCCGTCAGTTGCAATGCTTCGTAGCAAGATTTATAAATACAGATTGAAGTTACACATGCCTTCGCATGTTAAACTCCAATCAGCCAAACTGCAATCAGCTGGGGGCTAACTATTATGTACTAATCTGCTTACCCAGCAGGTGATTCTCTCCAAAAAACCTCTGGCTTAATATAAAAAACGGTATCAATAAAGAATAGCATATTCTGCCGCGTGAGAACATTCTCATCATGCAAGTCTTCTAGGATAATGCCTAATTCGGGGTGATAATAGTCGTGATTTTTGGTGTTGGTAAAACCGTTACTATTTAAAAATTCTTGTACTTGTAGCAAATCAGTTAAGGCATCTGCTTTAATGGTACTTTGTTGAACTACGGCATAGAGCGTATTTTCATTTTTATAAAACCCTTTAAATTGATACGCGGTTTCCGAAAAGAAATAGTTGTGTAGCAGTAGATTATAAAAGTAGTCTTGCCACGACGCGTAATAAATTGCGTCATTCAGTTTTATTACAACTTCGTGGTTTTGGATGTATACCTTTTGTTCGGCGCCACTCGAAACGAATTTGTCTTCATCAATATTGTCTAAAAACAAGTTGTGTTGACTGGCAAAAGCTATTAGCTTCTTTGTTTCTTCGTCTTTGTTTTGGTGTTTTTCTTTAGCCATTGGGCCTGTGCTCGAAGCTCCTCCAAGGTAACGGGTGGCTGCTTGGATAAGAGCATCATGGCTAGAGCTGCTCTTTCCCGAAAGGATATTTTGTAATTCATATTTTGTTTGTTTTATGTTCATGCAGTAGGGCGTTTTGCAAATATATGCAAAGCTTTGTTTATTGCAGTTTGTCGTTAAACTGTTACGTACTAATCTGCTTACCCAGCAGGTGGATTTGGAAATCCACATTATCTAGCGTTCGTGATGACTTTCCTTCGGAAAAACATCTACGAACAGCGCTGGGGGAACATTTGGAACAGCGGGCAGCAGCGTTGGGGGAACATTAGGAACAGCGGGCAGCGCTGGGGAACATTTGGAACAGCGGGATTCTTATGCAGCAACCGGAACGGTTCACTATTGGAATGTGGTAGAATTAAGTAATGGAGTAGGGAACTGGGGATTAGACTTCCTTGCATACGGAAATGGTGGTGTGGCAGGAGATAATCAGTATGGAATAGGCGAGCCAGCTTGCACTGAAAGTGTAATTACAGTTGGGGCACACAGATCATCAGTTTTTGTGACGTCAACAGGTGCTGAAATAACCTTTCCATTGGCTGGGTTCTCTAGTATAGGGCCAACCTATGACGAGCGAATGAAACCCGATGTAACGGCACCAGGAGTAGACGTTATTTCTTCAATAAATTCATATACAACTAGGTATTATACCACAGCGGCCAATACTACTTTTAATGGGCGAACGTATGATTTTGCGGCATTCTCTGGCACCTCAATGGCTTCTCCTGCCACAGTTGGTGTAGCAGCTTTGTTATTAGAAGCAAACCCAGCGTTGCAACCACAACAACTAAAAAATATATTAATGACTACTGCGCGACAAGACGACAAAACAGGCACAATTCCACCCGGTGGAAACGCACAATGGGGACATGGAAAAGTGACTGCTTCCGCTGCGATTGCAATGGCTTTAAGCGTTGTTTCGATTGATAATATTGACAATGAATCAATTTCATTGAGCTTGTTTCCTAATCCAACCGATGCCATCTTGAATTTTATGTTAGACAAGCGGCTTGAATCTGAATTGCTAATAAATATTGTGAATATGGAAGGGAAAATTCTGAAAACGCAATCTATTATTACTTCCTCTACAGTGGATGTTTCGGACTTAGCTAGAGGTCTTTATTTTGTTCGATTTAATTACAAAAACAAATCAAGAACTTTGAGGTTTGTAAAAAATTAATGCGCACTATGCATTATCGCTTTTTGTTTTTCCTTTTCGTGTTTTAGATAGTACCTGCACCTAGACGGGTAGGTCTTGCGCTAGTTTCCGAATTAGGTATAGCGCAAGAATGCAGCTAAGCTTTTGCGTTGCGTTCTTGTGCGCACTCTTTGTGGTGGAAGTCGCACAAGATGCCTGCGCACAAACCTACGCCTCAATCTTGCGCTAGTTCCCTATTGAAGTCTAGCGCAAGAATGCAGCATGGCCATAGCGTTGCGTTCTTGTGCGTTTCCTTTCAGAGTAATGCCCCTTGTTCTATCTTTAATAATGAATGAGCAATAAATACAAATTTCATAATCCTGAAGGAATATATTTTGTTACACTAACTGTGGTGGAATGGATTGACGTTTTTACTCGTATACTTTATAAAGATATTTTTTACGATGCTATAAATCATTGCCAAGAGAATAAAGACTTAGACGTTTATGCTTATTGCATAATGACCAATCATATTCATATGATTATTAGTTCACGTGGTAATCCATTGTCCAACATTATGCGTGATTTAAAAAGACATACTTCTGAAAAAATTAAGCTAGAAATTATATCTCATCCCAAAGAAAGTAGGAGAGACTGGATGATAGAAATTATGAAACGGGAAGGTATACAGAATAGTAATAATGATAAGTTTCAATTTTGGAAACAGGACAGTCATCCTATAGAATTGGTTAGTACGTCTATCCTCCAACAGAAATTATCATACATTCATAATAATCCTGTTGCCGCAGGATTTGTTTTAGAGCCTACTTTTTGGAAAGATAGTAGTGCTGCCTTTTATGAAAAGGAAGAAGTCAATACTAAGATTAAGTTGAAGAATATTTTTGGTTAAACTCTAAGACTAGCGCAAGATGCCAGGGCACTTGGCTCACGCCTCAATCTTGCGCTAGTTTCCCAATTGTATATCTAGCGCAAGAATGCAGCAAAGCCTTTGCGCAGGGTTCTTGTGCGTTCCCTCGAAGCCGCGCAAGATGCCAGCGCACTTGGCTCACGCCTCAATCTTGCGCTAGTTTCCCATTGTGTCTAGCGCAAGAATGCAGCCTAGCTTTAGGGTAGCGTTCTTGTGCGTTCTCTTTTGTGGAAGCCGCGCAAGATGCCAGCGCACTTGGCTCACGCCTCAATCTTGCGCTAGAAACTAGAAATTATATACTTGCGCTAGGTGGAGGTATTTGGTGGAACATTTGGAACAGCA
>JBBSPP010000380.1:0-3538 GCA_038258625.1 Chitinophagales bacterium | reverse complement strand
TTTTCAAAATATTATTTTCAAAAATAACGCATAAAAAAAGGTCAGCTAGATTGCTGACCAATTACTGTATTTTTTACTAATTATTTAATAATAAATAATTCATCCAACGGCCGGCGCACTTTAGGAGTATGCTGCGTTTGATCTTCTTCAGAGCGATAGCCCACTGCCATAATCACCGCTGCCTCTAAACCATGAGTTCCTAAATCTAAAATTTTATTCACTTCATCTACTTCAAAACCTTCCATTGGGCAAGCATCGATTTGTAATTCGCCGCAGGCAGTTAAAGCATTTCCTAAAGCTATGTAAGTTTGCTTCGCTGTCCAATTGCTAATTTCATCCTTTGTTTTTGCTGCCATTTTTCCATTTACAAAATCTGCATATCCTTGCAAACTGTCTTTTTCCATGCCCAACTCTTTTGCTTTAAAAGCAAAAAAATCGTTGGTCTGCTCAGCACTTAGCGAGCTGTAATTGCAAAACACAAATAAATGCGAGGCCTCGGTAATTTGTGTTTGATTCCAACAATGCTGTTGTAACTTTTCTCGTAATGCGGCGGCGTCAATTTGCAACACCTTAAATAATTGCATGCCATACGATGAGGGCGATAGCTGTATCACTTCCTTAATTTTTTCGATATTCTCTGCACTTACTTTTTTTTGTGCATCAAATTTCTTGGTGGCGTAGCGCCATTTTAAACTTTCTATAGTTTTCATTTTTTTCTATTTTAATTATTAAATATTCATTGGTACGTCCATTAATAAAATGCGGCTTCCCTTTTTTGCATTTATTGCTATTTCGTTTACATCCCACACTCCAAAACCATCGCGGGTTTCTAAAGCCTGTCCATTAATTTCAGCTTCGCCTTCCAACACAAAAGCGTACAATCCATTGCCGTTATTTTTTATTTGGTAAGATTGATTTGTATCAACATCAAAATCGCCAATATGAAACCATGCGTCCTGATGAATCCATACACCGGCATCATCAGCGTTTGGCGAAAGCACTTGGTAGAATTCATTTTTCTTAGCAATGTTTTCTATTGAAATTTGATCATAGCGCGGTGTTACATTTTTTATTTTCGGAAAAATCCAAATCTGCAAAAACTTTACTTCTTGGTCTGCATTTCTATTATACTCGCTATGATGCACGCCCGTGCCAGCGCTCAGCACTTGCACATCGCCATTTTTTATTACGGCCTTGTTGCCCATGCTATCCTCATGTTGCAAATCGCCCGATAGCGGAATGGAAATTATTTCCATATTATCATGCGGGTGTTTGCCAAAACCTTGGCCAGCGGAAACCGTGTCGTCATTCAGCACGCGCAATACACCAAAGTGCATGCGGTCTGGGTTATGATAATTTGCAAAACTAAATGTGTGATGACTGTCCAACCAACCATGGTTTGCGTTTCCTCGCGTGTTTGCTTTGTGTAATACGGTGTTCATTGTTTTGTTTTCTTTATTTGGTAAATGATTAAATCCTACATTGTTTATCAGCTTGTCGTAGGTAGATTTTCCCGAGCTCCAAAGTGTTGGTGCCATCGCGCCAATTCCGCCTAGGAATAATGATTTTTTTATAAAATTTTTCCGATCCATGGCTACTGATTTTTTGTAGTACAAAGATGCTCGTAACGTGGTCACAATAAATTATAGAAATCAGGTGACCACTTATAAAAATCAGTTCTCAAAAGATTTTTTAAAATTCGATGGCGACTGCCCAGTACATTTTTTAAAAAAGCTACTAAAATGCGCCGGCTCGCCAAAACCCAATTCATACGCAATTTCTTTGCTTGAGAAAGCTGTATGAAAAAGCAAGCGTTTGGCACCAATTATAATCCTATTTTGAATGTACTCTTTTGCTGTTTTACCAATCAATGATTTTACTACTTTATTGAGATAGTCAGCACTTACAAAAAGCGATTCGCTATATTCTTTTACGCTGTGCCAAGTAGTATATTTTTCATTTACCAGCTCTTTAAAAGATTTTAATAGTCGCTCCCCAGATTCTGTTTCATGCGTGGCTCGCGGCTGATGGGTGCAACTATTATTGCAAAGAATTAAAATCAATTTTAAATATGAGCTAATTGCCTCTGAGGCGAATTTCTGTTTTTCATTTTGTAATAAAAAAATCTCTTCGCAATATGAAATTACTTTTTTAAAAGTAACAGCTGCTAGCAACAAAGGAGGCGAAGCGCCAAAGTGGGCAAACAAATTAATATCATGAATAAAAGAAACGGGAATATTATGCCTTATTAAAAAATCTGCCGAAAAAACAATTGCGTAACCCAATGAGCGTTCATGCTCAATAATTTGGTGCACCTGTCCTTCGTTCACAAAAAATATTTGACCGTCCGACAAAGTGTATTCATTAAAATCAATGTTATGAATTCCTTTTGCTTTTATGGGAATCACTACCGTAAAATAATCATGTCGATGTGGCTCGTCAGGAGCACCATTTCTTTTATCATAAATATCTTCCATGCGGGCAATAGAAAAATTGATGCCACGATCTTGAAGGTTGAGATTAGGGTAAGTTTTTAGCATAAAAAAAACTGCCCAGTAAAAATAGTTTATAAAATGTTTAGGTTTCTCGCGCTACAAATAACTTTCCATCGCCTGCCTCAAATCTGCGCCTAGCGCAACGCTTTTATTATTATTGAAATCATAAAGCACCATTACATCTTCGGCAATGGCCACAATTTCTTTTTTCTCATTAAAAATTTCATGAACAAACCCAAAGCTGCTGTTCTTAATAAATTTTATTGTCGTGATGATTTCTATCTCACCAGGGAAAAATAAGGGTGTTATAAAATCACATTTGGCCGAAGCTAACATTGGGCCAATATTACTTTCTCGATGTGTTTTGTTTATGCCGAACACCTCCCAAAAATTTACACGTGCCGATTGTATATATTTAAAAAACGAAACATTATTTATATGTTGGAAAGAATCAAGCTCGCTCCAGTCGAGACGTAGTTTTATAATTGAATGTTTATTTTTTTCTGCCATAGAATTCAAAAGTAAGAATTGCTCACAATATCGAAGCTATGTCACGGAATCTATTCCCTCTAAGTAACAGCAATCTTTTGAAGAATAGAAAAGCGTAGAAATAAAAAAACCTTCCTTGTCTATAGCCCATTTAGGCATTAGACAAGGAAGGTTTCGAATAGCAAGTTAGATTACAATTTTTGCCCTTCTCTGCCCAAGGCTTTCAATACTTTCTCTTTTCTATTTAACGCCATTAGCATTAAAGCGGGTACAATTATCAAAGTAATTATGGTGGCGAATGAAAGTCCGAAAATCATTGTCCAAGAAAGTGGCCCCCAGAAGGCTACATTATCACCGCCAAAGAAAATGTGCGGATTGCCATGCGTGAGTAGTGATTCAAAATTTATATTCAGCCCAACCGCCAATGGAATTAAACCCATGATGGTGGCTGTGGCGGTGAGCAAAACAGGTGTCATCCGTGTACGACCTGCTTCGATTAATGCTTCGCGCGGGGCTAGGCCTTCGGCTAATTTTATATCGGCAAACTCTATTAA
>JBBSPP010000379.1:0-3539 GCA_038258625.1 Chitinophagales bacterium | reverse complement strand
TCGGGCAGCGTACAAAAAATCTTGCGACATATAGATGTAATCTATCGGAGCATCTTGTGCATTCATCGTGCCAAAGCTAAAAAGTAAGAGTACACCAAAGTAAAATTTGTGAAGCATATTTGTAAATATATATACGCCCCGTTACAGCGTTACAGATTTTTAAACCTAATAAAAACAACATGACATATTCAGAAAAAATAATAGAAGCTACCGAATTTTTAAAGGCCACCAAAATAGATTCTCCCGTGGTGGGAATTGTGTTGGGGACTGGTTTGGGAAAACTGATTGACCACATAGAAATTGAAACTGCCATAGAATATAATGACATTCCGCATTTCCCGCAGGCGACGGTTGAGTTTCACGCGGGTAAATTAATTTATGGAAAAATAGGTGATGTAAAAGTGCTTTGTATGCAAGGTCGTTTTCATGCTTATGAAGGATATGACATGCAGCAAATTACGTTTCCTGTGCGGGTGATGCACGCGTTGGGAATTTCTCATTTGCTATTAAGTAATGCTGCAGGCGGTGTAAATCTTGATTTTAAAAAAGGAGATTTAGTATTACTTGATGACCATATAGATTTACAAAGTGGCAGTCCACTCGCAGGATTGAATGACCCAATTTATGGCCAACGTTTCCCTGATATGAGTGAGCCGTACTCTAAAAAATTGAAAGAATTAATTACTAAAGTATCTGCCGAAAACGGCGTAAAAATGAAGGAAGGTGTTTATGCTTCCGTAATGGGTCCTAATCTTGAAACACGCGCCGAGTATCGTTTTCTGAAAATAATTGGTGCTGATATGGTGGGTATGAGTACGGTGCCCGAGGTGATTGTGGCGAATCAACTTGGCTTGGTTTGCTCTGCCGTGAGTGTGATTACTGATGAGTGCGACCCTGATAATTTGCAGCCCGTGGATATTGCCGAGATTATTGCTGTGGCGGGGAGGGCTGATGAGAAGTTGAGTAATATATTTTCTGAAACTATTAAGAGTTTAGGGTTTAGTTAAATTCAGTATTACTTTACTTAATATAAAATATTAGTTGTGAGTCAGTTTTTTACCGCAAAGGCGCGTAGTGCGCAAAGCTCAAGTTGATGTACCAAGACTAAAGCTTTAAGTTAGCAAAGAAAACAAGCTTCGCTTGTTATAAATCTCTGCGAACTTTTTAGTACACAATAGAATTTTTAAAATTAAACCCTTTTCTAACTCTGCGCCTTTGCGGTTATTAAAAAGCCTCCCCAATTGTAAAATAAATACCATTAGTATTAGGCCCAAGTGCATAATCCAACCGAATATTCAAATGGTCTTTTCGGTTTACGTTGAAGCGAACGCCGGCGCCGTAAGAATATTTTATATCATTAAAACGGATAAAATCATTTTGATTTCCTAATACTCCTGCATTAAAAAAAGCTACTCCGCCAAAGCGTCGATAAATTGGAAAACGTGTTTCTGCACCTAGTGCTAACTGATTATAATCAGTAAATCGCCCTTGATAATACCCGCGCATTTGTTTGTTGCCGCCCATCTGACTTTGCTGCTGAAAAGGCGCTGTGCCTAACACAAAACTGTTGTAACTATTTACAGCGAGAATGAGGTCTTTATACAATCGTTGATATTTAGAAACATTTAATTCAATGCGATTGAAATTAAAATTGCCGCCCCAATGCCGCCCATTATTCATAGTGCTCAATAATCCATACCAACCATCAGATGGGAAAAGCACCGTATCGCGCGTATCATATACAAATTGCAAACCCAAACCTGACGTGCGGCTACCCTGCGAACCCGGAATGGTATCGGCTGCTAATGCACCGTTGGGTTCAGTTTCGGTGATATTATAATTTTCAAATTGATAGCCTAGGCCGGCGTAAATATTTGGCAGAATTAATCTGGTAGCGTTTAGTCTTATACGCGGATAATTTACCTTGTATAATTCTTCGGGCACTTCGTTTTTGCCCGTGCCAAAGTAAAAATAACTGTAGATATAATAACCCGCCTCGCCAAAAATATAATTTTTATTATTGTCTAAAAAAAGCTGATAGGTAGAATAAAGTAGCAATTGTTTATTTTGGGTATAGGCCGCGCCCGCCGTTATGGTAGAGGGTCGGGCTGTGGCGGTATTTTCTTTTGGTCTAAAAGTTGCCACGCCGCCCAAACCAAAAACAAAGCGCGTTTCGGGTGCATAATATATTACTGGGAACGGAAATGCGCTGAACCGTTTTATGGTAGCTGTGTCTTTTGATTGTGCTGAAGAAGTTGAATAGCTAAATAGAAAAAATGCGATACCCACAAGCGATATAGTCCTGAATCTCAAATGCATAAATAATTTACGAAATAATGGTATAGTTGGTTTTTTGAACACTGACGAATTTAATCTTATTACTTGAGAGTACATCAACAAGATCAACGGGATTTGTAAAGGGTGGTCGTAAAAGTGAAGTAGTACATTTGATCATACATAAAAAAATACTATGAAATTGATAAACCAATTAATCGTCATTATAATCCTACTGTTAGGAGCAACTGCTTGCAACAATGAAGTACCAAATAATAGGCTCGATAGCTCAACCGACGAAACAAAGAAAGACGATAATTCGGTGAAAAATAAAGGTTATGAGTTGGTGTATCAAATGACACAAAAGGTGGGAAATCATGGCCAACTTTCTAGCAAAAAAGATGTGGTATATACCTAAACGTATCGTACCCCTGATGGCAAGACTGATGTTGCTACAGAGAAGTATATCTTCGATGGAGAGTTGTCATACGGTGCATACACAAAACATGAAAGAACATTAGAAAACTTAAACGGACTAATTGAACAAGGTTATGATGGAAACGAATTTTGGCTAAAAAACAAAGGAAAAATAATTTCGGATTCTGCTGCTTTGAAAGCTGTAGCATTTAATCGGCCTACAAATTTTTATTGGTTTATGATGATGCAAAAACTACTAGATCCTGGCTTGCGATATGAATATATGAAAGAACAAACTATTGATACCGCAACCTATGATGTGGTGAAAGTTACATTCGAAACCAAAGCTGATAAGCCTACAGATACTTATCAACTTTACATAAATAGAGACAGCAAATTGATTGATCAATTTCTGTTTACAGTTGTTGATTTCGGAAAAACCGAACCCCTTTTAATGCAGTTGGAATATGAGTATATCGATGGTTTACTTATCCCTTCGAAACGCCGATATAAAAATTCTGATTGGAATGCAACCGTAAGCAATGAACCTTGGATACTTGTAGAATGGTCGGACATAAAATTTGATACTGGTTTAAAAAAGCTGATTTTATGAAGTAAAGCTTTATTCGAAAAGTAAAAAATAGTATAGCAAGACGATTTTTAAAAACACTGCAGTTTGCCAAAATTCTTATGAGGCATTCAGTCGGGGCAAATACTGCGGTGGAGTCAAAAAACCAACAGTTGGATGCGGTTCGCAAAGCTTTATTTTAGCTATAATAATCACAACCCAATCAAAATTATTTTTTATTGACACACAGCTTGTTTTGTAAGTTATATAGCTCGTTTCG
>JBBSPP010000378.1:0-3562 GCA_038258625.1 Chitinophagales bacterium | reverse complement strand
GGCTTGGCCTCGTTGGTTGCCACTTTTGATACCGTTTTATTTTGCGAAAGCCCAAACGATATTGGCAAGCCCGTTTCTCGAATCACTTTTTGGCGTAGCTCAGAAGAGTATTGATAGCAGCCAAAAAACTTATCCATACCCGATAGGTCGGCATAAAATTCATCCACACTTGCTTTTTCTAGCACGGGTACATTCTCCTTTAATACATCGGTTACCAGTTTGGAATATTTGCCGTAGGTGCCGGCATTTCCTTTTATTACAAAGGCCTCGGGGCAAAGCTGCCGTGCTAGGTGCATGGGCATGCCGGAGTGTGCGCCATATTTCCGCGCCTCGTAACTAGCTGCTGATACTACGCCACGGCTGCCTGTACCACCTACCAATACAGGCATACCATTTAACCGGCTATCTTCTAGCCGTTCTACCGATACGAAGAATGTATCCAAATCCATGTGTAAAATACTGCGGTTCATTGTTTTTGGTTGCTCACCTAAAAAAGTTAGGCAGGTTGAGCAAGGTACAAAATTTCATTTGCAGTATGTAAGGAGCTTATGTAATTAACTCTTTTTGTGAATAAAAAAATACTCCTGCAGTCAATTCTAATAAAAAATTTTACCAAAAAGAATGCGAGATTGACTTAGAAAGGCAACCAATTTTAAAAAAAATCACAGCAATTTGGTGGCAATTTACAATAACATTCTTTGCAAAAAAAAACGCCTCGCAAAAATGCGAGGCGTTTGTAAGATAAAAATTATAATTAAATTATTTGCTCAAGTTAGGAAACGGAGGAGGCAAATTTGAAGGACCTTCTTCTCCACCACCAGCAGAACGGAATTGAACTGTGTTACCATTACCGCTACGACCGTATTGGAAAATAAAGCGATCACGATCTACACCCTGACGATCAACCATGTAATTGATAATTGCATTTACACGATCCCATGAGCGTTGTTGTGCAACTTTTGAATCACTACCGTTACCAGTAATTACTACTTTACAGCTAGGATCTTGTCTCATTTGAGTAGCTAATGTAGATAGTTGGCTCATAGAGCTAGACGATAATTTTGAAGAATTTGATGGAAAATTAACCGCACCATCTTGAATATTTCCACAACGAGCTGGTTTTACGTCTTTACAACATTCTGGATCTGGGCAAGAACCAATACCATCAGCATCAGAAGGTTGACACTCTGTAGGAGTGATTAATTGTTTGTCTTTGTAATCTGCAACACCATCACCATCCGTATCCATTGGGCAACCATGTGTATCAACAGCTACACCTACTGGGGTATCTGGACACCGATCAAAGCAATCAGAAACGCCATCACCATCAGTATCTACAGCACAACCATCGTTCGTATTTTTAAGTTCATTATATCCATAATCAAGTGGGTTCATCCACCAAAGTGGCTCAACTGAATTTCCACCTAAGTGCAAGTTCAAGCCTATTGAAGCATAATTATATGCATCAAATTCGCGAGTCAAAGCCGAACCACCATTACCTGGCTGAGGCCACTCCTGCCAACGCTGACCATCAATCAAATCATCATTAGTATAAGTCCATTTATCTTCTATAGAAAGTGATACACGCTGACCTAGTTTGAATTGAATACCTAAACCAACAGTTACTATTGTACGATATGTTCTATCATTATTAGAACCAATCCATGGTCTGTTTCCGTGACGTTCTGCGGCTGACTCATATTCACCATCAAAAAGGTTATTCAAGTCAGTATTTTTTGCTTTTCTAGTTTTGTACGTATTTGAGTTCCAAGGCCAAGTAGCATTCGCAGGCTCTACACCCGTGTAATTCTTATCCAAAATAGACTGAAATGTTGCTTCTGTACCAGAGTTATAGGTATTGCCACGAGCATTCAAAGCATCTACCCAAGTATCATATAGCATACCACCTATACCAGCCAATGCATACAAACTCGCTTTGTTACGAGCTTTATGAAATTTAATATTGTTCAAAGCCGCAACTAATTGCAATGAAAGCTCATCAACATTTGTACAATAATTGTAAAAAACCGGTGAACCATTATATCCACTACCATTTTGACCTACTACGTTAGCCCACGGATTATTATGCTCGTTATAACCAGTAGCACCTTGCCAGTTGAAACCAGAAGCTGTACCATGCAAATATTGCAAACGGGTAGAAATTACATAACCCCATGCTTTGCGCAAGTGAACACCAAATCCTAAGGTTTGTCCAGGATTTTTAGCATCAAAGGGAGTTTTTGTTCTTACATCGCCAGATACGTTGAACATACCACCAGAAATTCCTAATTCCCATTGGCTACGAGGACGAGCTGGAAAATCATATTGATTATCCAAAAAATCTCTCTGTTGCTCCATTCTGCCAGCGGGAATCAATGCCGTATCCAAAACGTCATATCCAGCACCACGATAAACTGTGGTACTTTCCGAAGATGTTTGTGCGAAAGAACCAAGTCCTATCATGGCACATAATAGTGTAAGTACTATATACTTTGTTGTTGTCATAAGTAAGGGTTTTATTAATCTAGTATTTATTAATTAAGCGACAAATATAAAAGTTAGAATTTCTTTTATGCTAATAATTCTTAGTTTTTTTTAACAAAAAATAGTAAAGTAATATTGCATAACGAATGGATAACGCCAAAGCCTACTTAAATACTGATTTACAGTTGTTTGAGGCCAATTTTAATAACGCGGTAAAAAGCACCGTGCCGTTGCTAGACAAAATTATGAAATATATTGTCAAAAGTAAAGGCAAACGCATTCGTCCGATGCTAGTATTGCTGAGTGCCAAAATGTTTGGCGAAGTAACACAGACCACCTACCGTGCGGCATCGCTTATCGAATTACTTCATACGGCTACTTTGGTACACGACGATGTGGTTGATGATGCAAACAAACGCCGAGGGATGTTCTCCATAAATGCCCTTTGGAAAAATAAAATTGCCGTATTGGTGGGTGATTATTTATTGTCAAAAGGACTTTTGCTATCCATCAAAAACAAAGATTTTGAAGTGTTAGAAATGCTTTCTGATGCAGTAAGCCAAATGAGCGAGGGCGAACTTATTCAAATAGAAAAAGCCCGCAAATTAGATATTACTGAAGCCGTATATTTTGATATTATTAGTCGAAAAACAGCGTCTTTACTAGCGAGTGCGTGTGCGGCAGGAGCATTCTCGGCACAGAATGATAATGTGGCAGCCCAACTCATGAAACAAGTAGGCCAAAAAATGGGCATCGCTTTTCAAATAAAAGATGATCTATTTGATTACGGATCTAAAAAGATTGGAAAACCCACGGGAAATGATATAAAAGAAAAAAAAATGACATTGCCGCTAATTTATACTTTGCAGAACTGCGATACAACCACAGCGCGAACCATAAAAAAAATCTTTAAAGACGAAAACAAAAACAAAGAGAACATAAAATTTATCATAGAAACAGTTCATAATCATGATGGCATAAAATACGCCCAAGACACTATGCTGCGCTATCGCGACGAAGCTATTAATTTGCTATCTTCCGTAGCAGATACGGAGGCTAAAAAACATTTTATCCAACT
>JBBSPP010000377.1:0-3569 GCA_038258625.1 Chitinophagales bacterium | reverse complement strand
CCAAGATTGATTTTGGCATTGGGGAAGCAAATCATTGTAGGTAAAAATAAAACTCCCTCCTGACTAACCGTCGGGAAGGAGTTTATTTGTTCTAACTAATTTCTTTTTAGTGTGCGGCCATTAATTTTTCCTTATGGCGCTTAATTTGTTTCGTCATTGACTGTATGCAATGATCAAAGCTTTCTTCAAATGTTTTTGATTCATGTTTTATAAAAAATGTGTGTCCTGGAATATGAACTTTAATTTCGGCTACCTTGTCTTTGATGTTATGTACAACATTATCGAGCCTCAAAAAAACATCAACATTCGTTATTTTATCATGAAAAGTTGAAAGTTTTTCGATTTTTTCGTTAACCAATTCAGTTAACTTTGAGTCAGCGGTAAAACGCTGGGTATTGATTTTTACGTCCATATATTTTTTGGGTTTAAGTGATAAATAAATTTCTCTCGGTATAAAGATAATGTGGGAACAATTTCTTAACAAACGAATAAAGGCAAAAAATCATCGTATTTCAGTTTTTAACATAACCCGAAATTCAACATGCTAGCCCTATCTTTACGCGCAATGATAGCAGGAATAGGCACTGACTTAGTAGAAATTGCTAGGATAGCCGAAAAAATTACTCGAAATGAGGCGTTTAAATTACACGTTTTTACGCAGGATGAAATAGCGTATTGTGATAGTATGAAAAAACCTGCCATGCATTACGCAGCTCGTTGGGCCGTGAAGGAAGCATTCCTGAAAGCGTATGGCGTGAAATTTATTGGCAATCAAAAATTGCCCGAAATTGAAACGGTGAAGGACGAGCACGGAAACCCCGATATTAAATTGAGCGGTGAAACATTGGAAGAGTTTAAGCTGCGCGGATTTTCATTTGCGCATGTAAGTATTTCGCACACAGATAGTCATGCCATGGCGTATGTTATTATTGAAAAATGAAATTGTGCAAAGGAATTAGGGAAGATTAAGATGGAAAAAAGAATCAGAGTAGATAAATATTTGTGGGCGATTCGCGTTTTTAAAACGCGCTCATTAGCCACCGAAGCTTGTGGCAAAGGGCGTGTAAAGTGCAACGATATTTCGGTAAAAGCTTCGCGGAATGTAACGGTGGGCGAAACTTTTTTTGTCACCACGAATGATAGAAAATGGGTTGTAAAAGCTACAGCTTTAATCGAAAAGCGCGTGGCGTATGCCGTCGCAATTCAACATTACGAAGACCTGACCCCGCCCGAAGATAAATTGGAAAATGCGATGCAGGCATCCAGTTTTTACACGGGAAAAAGATTGAGCAAAGTGGGCCGGCCAACAAAAAAAGATAGACGAGATATAGATGATTTTTTAGAATAATGGAAGGCAAAAAGTTGATAGTAATTGGCGGCGGCGCAGCAGGATTTTTTTGTGCAATACAAGCAAAAGAAAAATACCCCGATTTAGAGGTTGTACTTCTCGAAAAGCAAAACAAGCTTTTGCAAAAAGTAAAAGTAAGCGGCGGCGGCCGATGCAACGTAACCCACGCTGTAGAGTCGATTCCATATTTATTGGAGCATTACCCACGTGGTAAAAATTTTTTGAAAAAAGTTTTTTATCAATTTGGCACCTCTGAAACTATTGAATGGTTTAAAAAAAATGGTGTGGAATTACATGCCGAAGCGGATGGCAGAATGTTCCCCAAAACAAATTCATCGCAGACCATTATTGATTGTTTGATGCAACGAGCCGAAGATTTGGGCGTGCAAATAAAAATGTCCTCGGCTGTTACGACCGTTGAAAAAAATGATAATCAATTTGTTTTACATGTAAATAATTATGAAGTAAAAACAGATTTTTTATGCGTGGCCTGTGGCGGTTATCCAAAGTCTAGCCAATTTGATTGGCTTCGAATATTAGGGCATAAAATTATAGAACCTGTGCCTTCACTTTTTACTTTTAATATTTTAGGAAACAAAGACCTAAAAGATTTGATGGGTGTGAGTTTGGAAAAAGCGAGTATCCGTATTCAGGGAACAAAAGCAAATGATATTGGTCCGCTTTTAATTACACATTGGGGATTAAGCGGGCCGTGTGTTTTGAAGTTGAGCGCTTGGCAAGCCCGTGCCTTGCATGATGTGGGCTATGAATTTTCTATTTTAGTAAATTGGATTAATGAAACAGAAAATGAACTTCGTGAACGGTGGAACGACATTCGCACAAAAATGGGTTCGCAACTTTTTTCAAAAAATCCGTTCGAATTGCCAAAAAGATTGTGGCTTTACTTAATAGAAAAAGCAGCCATACGCGAAGGAAAAAAATGGAGTGAGTTAGCCGCTAAAGAACAAAATAAACTGATTGCAATTTTGGTGGGGCAACCTTTCGATGTAAAAGGCAAAACTACTTTTAAAGAAGAATTTGTTACCTGTGGCGGCATAGACTTAAAAGATGTGAATCCTAAAACGATGGAAAGCAGGGTGGTGCCGAATTTATTTTTCGCCGGCGAAGTGCTGGATATAGACGGTGTTACCGGCGGATTTAATTTTCAGAATGCATGGAGCACGGCGGCGGTGGCGGGACAGTTAAATCACCGAAGTTAAACAACAAGCAAAGCCACACCCAAGATTGAAAATTTGCATTCTTTTGGACATCATTTTTACTACTGAAGGTAAAACTGAATTAATAAAAATTCTACAATATAATCTCATGCATAAAGTGCTTATACATTCTTATTTTAAAAAAAATATAAATTCACTAACGTTTATTAAAAGCATCTCGTCTCCATTATACCAATTCTAAACATTATGAAAAAATTATTTTTACTATTCTCTCTTTTTATTGCTATGCAATCTACTGCGCAGACAGATTTGGCGCTAATTGATTTGTACCCTGTAGATTATGCAAGCACTGGAACTTTAAAAACTTTTTATCCTAATTGTCACAATATGGGAACCAACAACGTGAATTATGCTGATATGACAATCCATTGGCAAATAAACGGTGGCCCGGTTCAAACAGCAATGCCACAAAATACATCACCCAATTTTTTAATCAGCGGTTTAAAAAAAGAACTTGTAAACCCTAACATGGCATTTCTGGCACCGAATGTAGCAGGTACCTATCAACTAAAAGTTTGGATTAGCATAGTAGGTACAGACATTAATCCAAGCAACGATACAATTACTAAAATGGTAAAAGTTATAGATAACTTGCCGCAGAAAAATGTTGTTCTTGAAACCTTTAAACATCAGACCTGTGGACCTTGTTATCCCGGAGATACTATGATAAAGCATCAGATTGATATTTTTCCGCACTATCATTCGGTAAATTATTATACTTTTTCAGGTGATAATATTTACTCTGCCGATGGTGATGCTATGGAAATGGGATTAACAGGTGGTGGGCATTACGCACATCCAACCGTTGTGTATGATCATTTTCGGTTTCCTGGTGAAACAGGTTTTGGACAAAGTTTTTATACTTTAAACGGCATAAAATATTTAGAAAATTTATTTAAACGCGATGAATTTTTAGAGCCTGTAGAAGTAACTTTTTCTAAATTAAATATTGACAAAATTGCCAGAACAATTAGTGTAGAGTT
>JBBSPP010000376.1:0-3584 GCA_038258625.1 Chitinophagales bacterium | reverse complement strand
TGTAGTGTCCTTTTACCGCACCTTGCAAAAAATTACTTGTTTCGTAAAAATCTTTTTGTTCATTGCTTACTTCTTGGGGTAAATAAGTTGTGTTCAAAATGTTTTTATATGGCACCATGCCAATGAGCAATAAAAATACAACAGGAAAAACGTTCACATTCAATATATCATTTCTAGTTTTATAAGCGGTTAATATTGAGAATATATAGTGAAGCAGTATGGCAATGATGATGGCCAAAAAAGGATATAACGGGATGTCGTACCAATCTAATTTTGTTTGAGCTGAGGATATAATTAAAAGATACGTAAAAACCATAAGGCTCGAAAACAATGTGAGACGGATTGTTTTTTTTGTGCTTACTAACCAAGCCTACAAATATGCCAAGCGGCACGAAGACATACCAATGGGAATAATTAAGATGAACAAAATTTTCGAAGTAAAACCAAAAGCTATAATGATGACCTTCTTTGGTGTCTAAATATCTGCCACCTAATTCGTTTACCCAAACTGCATTTAGGTAACCCGGGTTATACTGTTCGCGCAGTAAATAATAGCCCAATATCACAGCCAAAAAACCAAATAGCCCAATATAGAAATGCTTATTTTTTAGCAAAGGCAAAAATTGTTTTTGAATAATACTATAAATAATAATGGCGGGCGCAAACAATAATCCGGATACTCCTTTGGTGAGCACAGCAAGTGTAGTAAATAAAAAAAAGAGATAGAGATGTTGTTGTTTTTTCGTTTCGCAAAAAGCAAAAAAGAGCAGCCCACTTAGGGTGGTAAATAAGGTAAGCAGGGCATCATAATCGCCCGTACGCGTGCCGTGCATTCTTACATAACCCACCGAAGTAATTAATACCAAAACCGCAATAAAACCAAACCAAAAACTATGAAGAACACGGCGCGAAAAAATTACAAGTACCAAGCAGGTAAAGAGCGCGGCAATGGCGGAAGGCAACCGGATTGCCAACACATTTACTCCAATTAATTTCATGAACAATACTTGCAGCCAAATTAAAAAAGGTGGTTTGGTACTCCACATTTCGGGGGCACCATCAAAATGCACGACTAGGAAATTACCATTTTTATACATTTCATAAGCACTAATTGCCAAGCGCGATTCATCCCAAAGGCGAATGGGCAGCGCATCTAAATGCCCGAACAGCGGCATGTACACCAACGCCGCCAGCATGATGAAACCTATCAAAAGTTCAATCTTTTTTTCAGGGTAGAAATTTTTCTTAAAAATGCTCACGACATAAGTTTGAATTTGCTGGCAATTTACTAAATACAATTTTTTAGTTGGTCAATTCGTTTCACAAAGATTGGAGCGCGCGTATGCTTTCTACCTAAAAAAAGGATTATTCATTTTCTCCAAACCGACTGTCGTACTAGGCCCATGCCCTGAATAAACCGTGGTATTATCGGGCAGGGTAAATAGTTGCGTTTGCACACTTTTTAATAATGTATCCGTATCGCCGCCGGGTAAATCAGTGCGCCCAATGCTATTTTGAAAAAGTACATCGCCACTTACAACCCAGTTATTTTTTTTGCTGTAAAAACAAATACTCCCTGGCGAATGGCCCGGCGCAAACCGAATTTCTAACTCTTCGCCACCAAAAGAAATGGTATCTTTTTCTGAGATTAGGGTATGTTTTCTCGAGGGTAGCGTCAGTTCAATGCCATAATTTTTTGCCACCATTTCGGCGCTTTCATAAACGGGTATTTCATCGTGATGAATAAAAAATGGCACATTATAAATATCCAAGAATGCCTTTAGCCCGAATACATGATCGAGATGAGCGTGGGTGAGCAACACTTTTGTAGGGGTTAATTTGTTTTCGTCAATATATTTTTTTAGTACCGCAACTTCTGCCGCGCCATACATGCCGGGGTCTATGATGATGGCATTTTTATTTTCGGCGGCAAGTAAGTACGTATTTTCAGAGAATGGGCTAAAAGTGAACGACTGTATTTTTATCATCTTCCAAAAATATTAACAGCCAAGCAGAATATTATTACATTATACCAATAGCTTTGAAAATTATTGCACGTAAATTAGTATGGTGAATCAGTCTTCCAAATTCCTGCTGTTTTTTTTATTCGTTGTGGCGAGTGTTTTTTTACATAAAAATATACAGGCTCAGGCCTCTACCGAAAAATTTGGGCAGAGCCAAATTCAGTATCGCACCTTTGATTGGAAGTATTATGATAGCACCCATTTCAGAGTATTTTTTTACCGCCCGGCTGATAAACTTGCCGAGCATGTGCTGGAGCAAGCGGAGGATGAGCTAAGTAAAATTGTTCAAAAAATGGGGAGCACATTACCCCGAAAATTGAATATTATACTCTACAATTCATACAGCGATTATGTGCAAACCAATATTGGCGTTAATCATAGCTCCGACCTAAATGATGCCGACGGGGGGCGGCTAAAAGTGAGTGGAAATAATTTGCCAATTTATTTTACAGGCCGGCATGACGACCTTACCAAACAAGTAAAACAAGGCGTGGCCAATGTGATAAAAGACAATATGCTTTTTGGCAACAATATAAAAGAGATTGTAAAAAATGCTATTAAAATGAACCTGCCCGAATGGTACACCATGGGCTATGTAGAATATATAAGCAACGATTGGACGCCGCTGTTGGAAACGGAAGTGCAAAATTTAATCACCACAGATTCCACTCAAAAGTTCAGAAACATTGCACAGAAAAATCAGAAATTAATTGGTCATTCTTTTTGGCATTTTATTGAAGAAAATTATGGGGCTACCGCCGTTTCAAATTTTTTGTATCTATCTCGTTACAAAAAAAATGTGGGTGAAGCCATAGAGCAAGCCGTGCAAAAAGATGCGGATACGGTGTATGCCGAATGGCGAAAATTTTATGCAGCTGATGCCGAATCACTAGCTGATGAAAATACATTTGGGCGTGAATTGAAAACGAAAGTGAAGCCAAAATTTGAAGGGCAATATTCACAATTTACACTTTCGCCCAACGGTACACAGCTTGCCTATGTACAAAAAAAAGATGGCGAATGGAAAATAATTTTGCAAGAAACTGACCTCGGCGATTCCAAAGAATTGGCATCGGGCGGCTTTAAAAATCAGGATGAAATCAACGATCCCAATTACCCATTAATTGCTTGGAGCCCAAGTGGAAAATACTTGGCCACCATCTATTCTATAAAAGATGAAACGCTGGTACGCTTGTACAGCAGCCAATCTCAGCGCAAGATGAACAAAATACTCACACACAGAAAGATGGAGCGTGTAACGGGTATGTGTTTTAGTATTGATGATCGGACTATTATTTTTTCGGGGATTCAAAAAGGGCAAAGTGATATTTTTGAGTACAACTTCGCGCGCAACCGTACCACTAATTTGACCAACGATTTTTATGATGATCATTCGCCGTCTTATGTTTCTAGCGGAGATAAAACGGGGATCTTATTTTTGAGCAACCGGCCAGATACGGTGATGAACCAAGCCGAGCTAGACAGCCGTGAGTATTTTAGTTCCAACTTTAATATTTATTATTTTAATCAAAAAAATAGAGCAACCCTTAAAAAGGTTAC
>JBBSPP010000375.1:0-3588 GCA_038258625.1 Chitinophagales bacterium | reverse complement strand
ATGGCGATGGTGCTATCCCCGAGCGTTTTTACCGCACATTGCAAGAGGTAAATGGCGTGGCCAAAATTGACCTTAGCACCAAGTTTAAAATTTGGAATGGCGAAGAATCAAAATTCTCTTTTGGATTTGCCAACACAGCAAAAAATAGAAATTACAAAATTCTCCGGTTCACTTTTGACAATACACAGCCAACAGATTGGACGGGCAATGGCGATGAAATGCTCTATGCCGAAAACCTTTGGAGCCCCACCAATCAGCAAGGCACATTTATAACCGCCGAGGAAAGCCTGACGAGAAACCCCAACATTTATGACGCTACGCAAAATGTAGCAGCGGCTTATGTAATGAACGAATTGCCAGTAACCAAAAAACTAAAAGCAGTATATGGCGCACGGGTAGAAAAAACAGATATGTGGATTTCGGGCTACGGGCGCTTTGAAGGCGAGCAAATGGACGAGGTAAAAACCAACGAAAAAGTAATGGACGTGGCCGATGTATTGCCCTCCGTAAATTTGATTTATGCCCTTAGCAAAAAAACAAACCTACGAGCATCTTACACGCGCACCTTGGCACGACCTTCTTTCAAAGAAAAATCATTCGTCAGCATTTTGGATCCGTTGAGCAATATTCGCTTTATAGGCAACATTGATTTAAAAAGAACCAACATCGATAACTTCGACCTCCGATGGGAAAACTACCTAAGCGCCGGCGAAATACTATCGGTGAGTGGATTTTACAAACGCTTTGAAAACCCGATTGAGATTGCAGGATTTTTGCTAGAGCCAAACGACATTACCCCACGAAACGCCGGTACGGCACACGTAATGGGCGTAGAGCTTGAGGCGCGCAAAGAGCTAGGATTTATAAGTAAATCCCTTGATAAATTTGCGTTCACCACCAACATTACCTACGTACACTCTATGATTGATATGCGCGAGATTGTAGTAGCGGCGGGCAAAGATGGTAGTTTTGGTACGGCTGATGACGTTACCGAATTTCAAAGCCGCACGGCCAACCTGCGCACGGGCGAAACGCTAGGCAACTACCGCAGTATGTTTGGCCAAAGCCCCTACATAATAAACGGTAGCCTAAACTATACAAATGATACCCTCGGTTTTGAAAGCCAACTAACCTACAACGTACAAGGCAAACGCCTAGCGGTAGTAGGTGTGGGCGAAATACCCGATGTATTTGACCAGCCTTTCCATAGCCTGAACCTAAGAATATCACAACGCCTTGGCAAAACTAAACAATGGAAAACGAGCCTACTAGCTACCAATATCCTCAACAGCCGCAACCAACGTTTTTACGAATCATACCAAGCTACGCCGCAAATTTTTGAGGCATATAGTCCTGGTTTTGGGCTGAGTTTTGGGGTGAGTTATTTGATGCAGTAAGGTTTTTCTTTTTTTTCATACCTAAAAACCTCCGAAGTGTAATGCTTTGGAGGTTTTTTTTATTGCCCGCAACTGTCTTGTTTCACATCGCCATGGCGTGAGACGATGTAGATTATTTATTTTTTCGTTACCGCAGGGTGCTCTGCGAGACACTTGATGGGGCGGAAAACGCAGAGACCCCTAGCGGGAGTCTCTGCGGCAACCTTACACCTTTCGAGCTCTCTGCGAGGACAAGATTTGAACCCTTTATGAAATAAAGTTCATTCCATAAACCTAAAATTCTCAAGTGATAACTTCTCAACTTTATTCTTCCACAACTCAACACCAATTTTTCCTTCAGCAATTGGACCTATATCCCTCCTCTCGACTTTGCCAGTCTCATTTTCATAAAATGCTCTGAGGGCCAATTGCTTATCAACAGGGTTCTTCATCACTAATTTGATAACTTCACCCTCATTTATAAAATTAATTTCAATTGTTGCCAGTGGATTAGAAGGACTTTTGACAACTTTAAAAATAATTTCCTTATTGAGTTCCTCAACTACTTCTATATAATACTTGTTACCTATACTAACTTCAACAAAATTAGTTGGGGCTCCAGTAAAATCTAAAAAATCATTTGGGTACATTTTCCTTATTAAAAAAGGAGTCATCGGTTCCGGTATATTTGACAGATCTATATAGTATTTTACCGAATCTGGGAATGTGGCATAATAAGTTAGACTTGGTGATATTTCATAAAAACGAATAGCATTTCTATCGTCAAACACATATGGCGTTAACTCATTACGTATAATAGTATCTTCCATAAAGGTTAAATTCGCCACATTTCCCTGAACTTTATAGTTTCCAGTTATAATTACAGGTAAATTTTTAAAATTATACACATAATTATACTTGATTAAATAATTTTCAAGAGTGCTTCTTTCTAAAATGAATGAAGTTGTGTAAGATCTCTTTTTGGTTGCATCTTCATTAATTTTCATTACATATAACATTTGGTCAGGTCTAAAATTCATACTATCCAGAAAGGCATCATAAAGACGTAAAGTTTTATTAATAGCCGCGGTATCGTTTGAACTAATACAAATTCTGTCTTGAGCAACACAAGAAAGAGAAATTAGACTTAAAAATAATAAATGTATCAACTTCATAATTTAGGGTTTTAGTCCCGCAGAGTCTCTCGTAGAGCACTCTGCGTTTTTTTTTATTTAATCCCCCCGCTCCTTCCGTTTCTTTTCCTCATAGCGCTCCCGCTCTATATCTTGGAATTTCAGAAACTCCTTAATGGGCAAAATAGCCTTCATACAACTATCTCGGTATTGATAAATGCTACGGTACGCCGCTGAGCGTTCGCCACGGTCCAAAGAATCTACCAACACATTGAGCGAATCAAATTTTGCGCTTACAATTATATTCATTTCATAGAGTGCTTCTTCTTGGGCAGGGGTTACAGTGAGGCTGTCCACCATTTTTTTGGTAAAATAGCGCGCTTTCTGTTCGGCGTTCTGTTTTTTATAATCAGTGGTTTTTCGTTGCGCCGCGCATGAAAAAACCACTCCAAACAGAATAGCAAAAAGTAAATATGCAGTTCGTTTGAAGTGGTTCATTATTTTATGTTTATCGGCCTAATAGCCCGCCTACCAAATCCATAAGTCCGCCGCTGCTTTGCCCTTGGCGGTTTTGCTGCACCCCTGTAGCGGCACCGCTAGTAGCGGCTATAATATCCTTAAAATCTACCTCGCCATCATTATTAATATCGAGGCCACCGCTTTGAGTAACTTTTGATAAGATACTGCCAAAGTCAATACCGCTAGTACGGCCGGGCAATTCTACGGCATTGCCAGCATTTGATTTCCCGCCTAGTAACGACCCTAACAATCCGTTTATATCAAACCCGTTATTCTCTGGGCTAGTGGTTTTTTTTACCAATTGGCTCATCACCATGGGTATTAGTGTGCTTGATAGGCTAGTCGCAGTTTCTTTTGAAAGGCCAAGGCGCGTCATCAGTTGGCCCACTAGGTTTTGGGTAATACCGTTTACCAACGGATTGCTAGCGCTTACGCCATTACTGCCACCGCCAAATAAGCCCATTACTTGTTGCAAGCCGCCGTTTGCCAATGAGTTTTGCAGCCCACCAAAGATGGATTCGGTAGCCAGGCCCACGGCTAGGTTGTTTTGCTCATTTGGT
>JBBSPP010000374.1:0-3599 GCA_038258625.1 Chitinophagales bacterium | reverse complement strand
GAAAAATTAAAAGTAAATTAGGACGTTGAGAAAAGCTACTTTTAGTTGAGGCAAGACACAAATACAAATGGTTTTAGTCTTTTGCCAAAAAGCGCCACTTGTATTTTTAGCTTGTTTCTTGTATGTTTTCTGGTGTGCGTGTCGGTTAGTTCGCTTACATCGGCCAGCCTTTTTGAGTTGCTCAAATTTTCTACAGTGGCTATCAAGTGTTCAATGCTCTGATTTGTGTATGCAAATGCTTTTTTTGTAATAAAAACTTTTTCGCTCATTAGTGATTGAATTTTTTAGGTTTATAATAGTTCAAATTATTACCACAGCCGCAGCCTTTTTTCTTGGCGGCACAGCTACTCATAAAAACAATACTTGCTGCCATAAGTGTCAAGAGAAGAATATTTAGTTTACGTTTTATTTTACTACCCACAATTTATATTTGTTGGATAAAGATATGCCACACAGTCCAAAAAAAATATTGATTGTACCATTAGATTGGGGATTGGGTCATACTACGCGGTGCATTCCAATAATCAGAGAATTGTTGGCCAATAACTGCGAAGTACATGTGGGAGGCACCCAAACTACCAATGCACTTTTACAAGCCGAGTTTCCTCATTTGCAGTTTCATTTGTTCCCTTCTTACAAAATAAGTTACCCCAAAAAAGGCGACAGCTTTCTTTGGAAAATGTTTTGGCAACTGCCGCGCATATCAAAAGCAATAAATAAAGAATGGCTGCGCACGCGTCATTTGCATAATAAGCATGGCTATCATACCATCATTTCGGATAATCGGTTTGGGGTGCGTAATCGGTTTGCCCAAAATATTTTTATCAGCCATCAGCTCAATTTGGAAATGCCCAATTCAAAGTCAATTGAGCTCATTGTAAATATTATAAACCGCACATACATTAATCAGTACCAGCAAGTATG
Organism: Chitinophagales bacterium; assembly: GCA_038258625.1. Taxonomy (GTDB): domain Bacteria; phylum Bacteroidota; class Bacteroidia; order Chitinophagales; family Chitinophagaceae; genus JAGNRR01. The sequence goes on along the minus strand of JBBSPP010000374.1, from coordinate 2,675 downwards.
GGTGCCAGATAATGAAGAGCGCGTGCTGAGTGCAAATCTTTCGCGTACGAAAGGTATCAAAATACCCGTTCGTTATTTAGGGAATTTATCTCGGTGGCAAAAGCTTGAAACAAGCATTACCCTAAAAAATCAAATTTTGGTAATACTTTCTGGCCCCGAACCGCAGCGTTCAATTTTAGAAAGTGATATGATTCATCAGGCCAATGTGTGTAAGTTTCTATTAGTAATAGTACGGGCAAAGCCAAATACAACTGATAATTTAAAAGCCGATAATATTATTTTTTACAATCATCTTTCGGGGAGTGAGTTGCAAAAATTGGCGGAGGAAAGTGCAGTGGTAATTTCGAGGGCGGGGTATAGCACAATTATGGATATGGTAGCTATTGAAAAACACGCCATTTTGATTCCCACCCCTGGCCAATCAGAGCAAGAATATCTTGCCGAGCATTTAGCCAATAAGAAATTGTTTCATTTTTACAATCAAGAAAACTTTACACTAAATGAAGCCGTAAAAAAATACCAACTTGCAAATTGGAATGAGTTTCCAAGTTTTCAAAACCTACTTAAAAAAATAATTGAAGAAGTAATTAGATAGCAGCAAATTGCTCAATAGTGGCCTGAATGCCTCTGTCTGTAATGGCTGTATGTTTTGCTTTTAGCAATGAATAATTGCCTTCTAGCACGCTACATTTCCCCCTATGATGTACAATGAGAGAACATTGCTCTGCTTGCAATTCGTCCATATCACATATATCGGTGAGGGCTTTTATCACCCAATCAAATGTATTTACATCATCATTCCAAATTATTAGCGAGTACCCAGAACTAGTTTCGGATAATGTAATTGTTTCAGTATTTAAATATTCTTTAGTAGTAGCCATCAGAATGTTTTTTTTTGATAAAAAGATTACTTACATTTTTACTCTTCCACCGCCAGCATAATAACGGCTCCAGTAGTCATCGTTCAAATTGCTAATCATTACACCGCGGCTGCTAGAGGCATGTACAAAACGACCGTTTTGTAGATAAACGCCCACGTGAGAAATACGGTGAACTTTTATTTTAAAGAAAACCAAATCACCTTCTTTCAAATCTTCTTGATTTACGAACTCGGTAGTTTGAAATTGATTAGCAGCCGTGCGCTGCAAATCCACCTTAAAAACAGCATCAATTAGTTGTTGTACAAACGAGCTGCAATCCACCCCACTTTTTGATGTGCCGCCATATACATAGCGCACACCATACCAATCTTCTATAAAATTATACATTGGTTTATTAGTAACCGCGGCTGGGTGAACACTTAGTTTTTCAGAATATTTTTCTTGTAAAAAATCGTAGTTTGCAAAACCTTCTTCGGCAACCGTAATCGATTTTTTTGAACCAGTAAGTACTTCGTTGGGGAGAGGGACGCCGAAATTAAATTGAACCGAACGCTTTAGTTCTGTATTTATAATCTTCGCTTTTTTATTCAAAGCATTTTTCTTAGGATTATTGTCGGGTACAGCCGCTAAGTGCAAACCACCAAGTAAAATAACCATAAGTAAAAGAATCTTTTTCGCCCCCATTGTAGATAAATTTTTGTAACGTTTGCGAAAATATATAAATTTTATAACAATGCAGAATAATTGGATAAGACAAAAGTTAAAAAAGAAAGTATATACTGTTAAAAAAGTTAAGTTGTAACCTGTACTTTTTTACCATTTCATCATGAAACTAGTTCTGATATTAATTCATGGCACCAGCTTTTTTTGCTAAAAAATAGAAAATCCCCAACGCTGTGTATAAACAAATAGGGCATTGGCGTGTGGTTAAAATAGATTTGCGTCCATGATCAATGAGGTGAATGAATATGACGATAGCTCGATACGAACCCTAGATTGGCGCGAGCATATTCGGTTGCGGCCCGGCATGTACATTGGCAAATTGGGCGATGGAAGCCATGTAGATGACGGAATTTACGTACTGATAAAAGAGGTGCTAGATAATTGTATCGACGAGCATGCCATGGGCCACGGCAAAACTATTGAGCTAGATGTGAACATGGAGCAGGTGCGCATCCGTGATTTTGGGCGTGGCATTCCGCTAGGGAAAGTGAAAGACGCCGTGAGTAAAATGAACACGGGGGCAAAGTACGATAGCAAGGTTTTTCAAAAATCCGTAGGGCTAAATGGCGTGGGTACAAAAGCCGTTAACGCGCTGAGTAATTATTTTAAAGTTACCAGCACACGAGAGGGAAAAGCAAAAACCGTTGAATTTTCAAAAGGTGATTTAACCAAAGAGCACAACCAAGAAAATACCAAAGAAAAAAATGGTACTGAGGTGATTTTTACCCCTGATGATACGGTGTTTAAAAATTTTAAATTCAATTATGAATATATTAAAAACCAGGTTTGGAATTATTGCTACCTAAATGCTGGCCTGACCATAATTTTTAACGGCGACAAATATTTATCTAAAAATGGCTTGCTCGATTTGTTGGAGCGCAAAGCAAATTTGGAAGAAATTCGGTATCCCATTATTCATTTAAAAGGGAATGATATTGAGGTGGCTATGACGCATGGCAATGATTATGGAGAGGATATTTATTCATTCGTAAACGGGCAACACACCACGCAGGGTGGCACACATCAGCAAGCATTCCGCGAGGCATATGTAAAAACTATTCGTGATCATTT
>JBBSPP010000373.1:0-3603 GCA_038258625.1 Chitinophagales bacterium | reverse complement strand
ATGGCATTAGTGCGTTTTCTATGGACGAAGCAAATCCTACCTTGGCTTCAAAACCATTTGATAAAAACCGCGATGGCTTAGTGCCGGGCGGTGGTGCTGCAACATTGATTTTAGAATCTTACGAATCTGCAAAAGCTCGTGGTGCGGAAATTTTAGGTGAGATTGTCGCGTATGGTTTCAGTTCAAACGGGACGCCACATTTATCTGTACCCAATGTAGATGGTCCACAAAGAGCAATAGAAAAAAGTATCGCAATGGCGGGTTTGAAGCCCGGTGATATTGATTATGTAAATGCTCACGCTACCTCCACACCCATTGGTGATATAAATGAAGCCAAAGCAATTGCTGCCGTTTTTGGGCACAAGGGGGTAGATGTTTCGAGTACAAAATCGATGACGGGGCACGAATGTTGGATGGCTGGCGCGAGCGAAATTGTATATTCAATGCTCATGATGCAGCACGGTTTTGTAGCACCCAATATAAATTTCATCGAGCCAGACGAAGGCTCGGAAATGCTAAATGTCATTGCCCAAACTAAGGAAAAAGAAATTAATACCTTCCTCTCAAATTCATTCGGATTTGGCGGAACAAATTCATCAATTATCATAAAAAAAATTACCGAATAATGGAAAAAGAAGAACTTATAAAAAAAGTAAATGACTTTTTTATTGAAGAGTTTGAAGCGGAAGAAGAAGATATTCTTCCGGAGAGTGATTTGATGGAAACACTTGAATTGGATAGCCTAGATTTGGTTGACCTTGTGGTGGTGATTGATAAAACATTTGGTGTGAAAGTAAAAAGCGAGGAATTTATAGGCATTAAAACTATCCAAGATTTTTATGATTACATTGACCGAAAGGTAAATAATACCGCCGCTTAGCGTATGTCTTCTTGGGCAGGACAGTCAAAAGGTACGCCGCTGGGATACCGAATTTTTATTTGGGTGCTCAATAATTTGGGCTTAGCAAGTGGTTATTTTTTATCAAAATTTATAGCCCGATATTTTTATTTTACAGCCACCGAATCTAAAAAAGCACTGCATGATTTTTATTCTCAATTAGGTTTTTCATCTGTTCCTAAACGCAATAAATTCATCTATAAAAATTTTTGTATGATGGCTGAAGTGCTGATAGATAAAATTGCATTTTCAAAAGGGATAAAAAATAAGTTAGCTTACACCGAGGAGGGCGAAGAAAAAATTATACAATTATTAGCCCAAGGCAGGGGCGTTTTTTTGGTGGGTGGTCATGTGGGCAGTTGGGATGTAGCGGCTCAGTTTTTAAAAATAGGCGCGCCTGTAAATGTGGTAATGTATCAAAACGAAAAAGAAAAAATAGAAGCGGCGATTGGTGAGAAAAAAAACAATTTTAATATTATTCCGCTCAGTCAAGATCTTAGTTTTATTATAGCCATTAGCCAAGCCGTAAAACGCAACGAAATTATTTGTTTTAATGTAGATAGAACCATGACCGACGCTAATAGTACCGAGTTAGATTTTTTGGGCAGAACGGCTACTTTTCCTACAGGAGTGTATAAATTAGCCCTGAAATTAAAAAGCCCCGTTGCATTTATTTCGGGAGTAAAAACGAGCGAAACGAATTATCATTTTAACTGCCAACCACTAACAAATAACAACATAAATCAAACCCCCGACGACATGGCAAACCAATTCAAAATATATTTTGAACAGCTCGCAAAATCATACCCCGAGCAGTGGTTTAACCACTTTAACTTTTGGGAAAATAACAAACTATCATAATTATGGAAATTAAAAAACGTACCTACGGCAACGACAAAAAACCTGCTCTTGAAGCAAAAATGCAAGCGCAAAAAATTGCGTGGGCACCCATCATGTTTCAGGCGGCAAGAGCTTTGATTGATTTAAATATTTTGGAAGAATTGCTTAAGAGAAAAGAGGCAACGATGCAAGAATTGAGCGACGCTAGTGGCGTTTCTTTTTACGGTACCAAAGTATTGCTAGAAGCTGCGCTGGGTATGGAATTAGTATGGGCAAAAGAAGGTGTTTTCAAAATTACAAAAACTGGTTATTTTATGCTGCGCGATGAACTAACACGCGCCAACATGAATTTTACCTACGACGTAAATTATGATGGCTTTAAATTTTTAAAAGAATCTATCGTAAACGGAAAACCCGAAGGGCTGAAAGTTTTTGGCGATTGGGATACGATTTATGAAGGGCTTTCGCAATTGCCAAAACCGGTGCAAAAAAGTTGGTTTGATTTTGATCATTATTATTCTGACAATGCTTTCCCTGCAGCAGTAAAAATTGTGTATCGCGAGCCAATTGAAAAACTATTGGACATTGGTGGCAACACCGGCAAGTGGGCAAAAACTTCCTTAGACTTTGATGCAAATGTTGAAGTGACACTAATGGATTTGCCAGGCCAGCTGAACGTAGCTAAAGAAAATTTAAAAGCTTACGACCGTGCAAAATTTATTGAAGCCAACGTGCTAAAAGCCATCCCCGAAGTAACAGGTTTTGACGCTGTGTGGATGAGTCAGTTTCTGGATTGTTTTTCGGAAGATGAAGTATTGACAATTTTAAATAATGTAAAACACGCCATCAAACCCGATGGCAGAATTTATATACTCGAAAATTATTGGGACGACCAGGAATACGAAGGCGCGGCATATAGCTTGCACGCCACCTCATTATATTTTACCTGCATGGCCAATGGCAATAGCAAAATGTATTATTCCGAAGATATGAAAGCGCAGGTTTACGCCGCCGGCTTGGTAATCGAAAAAGAATATCATGATGTTGGAGGGGTTGGGCATACATTGTATGAGTGTAGGTTGGGGTAGTACATTTTGCTTTTTCATAAAATGGATATTCTAACTTTCATAGAAACATTTAAAAAGGAATTAAGTTTTTCTGCAAATGACCCAAGTTGGACTTTTGAAAAAGGACAAGAGTGGTTGAGTGCAATGCATGAGAAAACAGCCGTAATTCTACCTGACGTAAAACGTTCTTACTTTTTATTATCACACGAATATATAAGTGCTCAAAAATTTGAAGATTTGCATTCTTTATTTCCTTTAAATAATCTAATGCTAGCTTCAGATGAAAACGAACTTTTGGATTTAGCAGTACTAGCAACGTCTTCCATTTTGACAATAAATAATCAACAAAATATGGAATGGGCTTTGAACTATCTATATGTGTTATTGGATTAAATGTTTCATGAAGTTCTTTACCAGTCCACAAAAGTGGAATTGACTAAGACTTTAGAGGTATTGTCACGAAATTTATTAACAATACAGTCCTTGGATCCTGAAAATTATAGAGACCTCGTTGAACAAAAAATTGAATTAATTTTATAAATAAAAGGAGAGTCAAGAAAAAAATTAAACAAACAATAGTGCCCCTAATAACCCAACAAAATATAACCAACTACATTCCCCAACGAGCGCCAATTGTAATGGTCAGCTCGCTAGAAAACATTAGCGATGACGGCAAAGATTGCGAAACAACTTTGCTCATCGCAGCTGACAATATTTTTGTAGAAAATGGATTCTTCAACGAATCGGGCCTAGTTGAAAATATGTCTCAGAGCGCAGCATTGAAAGAAGGCTATTTTT
>JBBSPP010000372.1:0-3606 GCA_038258625.1 Chitinophagales bacterium | reverse complement strand
CGTGGTGATGAGCAAGAGTTTCATGCGCTCAAACCACGCATTGAAGCATTGGTTGCCACCCAGCGAAAAACAATAAATGGATTTTTGGTAGAAGCAAAAAAACAAATTGCCGCAGGTAAGGATGATAAAGAAAATGGCGGGCTATCACTTTTTAGAGCGTACCGAGGGTTGCCAAAAAATAGTTCGTTGATAAAATTTTTGAGCGAGCCAGGCATGCGTCAGGTATTGCAAAAAACAGAGAATTACTTTTTGGGCGAGCAACTAAAGCACATGCCTTTTGCTGACAGCGAATTATTTTTTACTATAGACGAAAAAAATAACCAAGTCGATTTAACCGACAAAGGCCTACAATTAATTACAAAAAGCGGCGAGGACGAAAAGTTTTTTATACTGCCAGATATTGCCACCGAGCTATCGGCTATAGAAAAAATGGAAGGCAGCGATGAAGAACGTGCCAAGCAAAAAGATGCGTTGCTTCAAGAATATTCCATTAAAACGGAGCGCATTCATACACTGCAACAGTTGCTAAAAGCCTACACACTTTTTGAAAAAGACAATGAGTATGTGGTAATGGAAGGCAAAGTAAAAATTGTGGATGAGCAAACGGGTCGGATCATGGACGGGCGCCGATATAGCGATGGGTTGCACCAAGCTATTGAAGCAAAAGAAAATGTAGATGTAGAAGCGGCAACACAAACATTTGCCACGGTGACCTTGCAAAACTTTTTCAGGATGTACCACAAACTAAGTGGTATGACGGGTACTGCCGAAACAGAAGCTGCCGAGCTATACGAAATTTATAAACTAGAAGTAACGGCCATCCCCACCAACGTGCCAATTATACGCGATGATAGAGATGATAAAGTATATAAAACCAAGCGCGAAAAATACCGTGCGGTGATTGAAGAAATTGTATCGTTGAGCAATGGTGGTCAGCCAGTATTAGTGGGTACAACCAATGTGGAGGTGAGTGAATTGCTGAGCAGAATGCTAACACAGGCCAAAATTAAACACAATGTATTGAACGCGAAACAGCATGGCAAAGAGGCGCAAATTGTAGCCGAGGCTGGGCAGCCGGGCAACGTAACCATAGCTACCAATATGGCGGGTCGTGGTACGGATATTAAGCTAGGTGTAGGCGTAAAAGAAGCTGGCGGTTTGGCCATTGTAGGTACTGAGCGGCACGAAAGCCGCCGTGTAGATAGACAGTTGCGTGGACGTGCGGGCAGGCAGGGAGACCCGGGCAGCTCACAATTTTTTGTATCCTTAGAAGATGATTTGATGCGCCTTTTTGGTAGTGAGCGTCTGAGTAATGTGATGGATAAATTGGGTCATAAAGATGGCGATATGATTCAGCACAGCATGATTTCAAAATCAATTGAGCGTGCACAGAAAAAAGTAGAGGAGAATAATTTTGGTATTCGTAAACGATTGTTGGAGTATGATGATGTTATGAATAGCCAACGTGAGGTAATTTATGCACGCAGAAAAAATGCCCTATTAGGTCAGCGATTGTCGATAGATTTGGACAATGCGTTTTACGATAGTGCGCAGGTAATGGCATCGGCTTTTGAAGGAAAAGAAAAAGATTATGAATTTTTTAAACTACAAGTAGCCAAAGAATTTTCTTTTGACCCGGAAATTACCAAAGAGGAATTTGCAAAAATGTCGGCGGCAGATTTGAGCGAAAAACTGTATCAAGAATTGAATGATTTTTACTATAGAAAAAAACAAAACCTCAACGAAAGCATTTTGCCAGTGCTAAAGCAAATGCAAATTCGTAATAGCAAAATTGATAAAGTAGCGATACCATTTACCGACGGTAATAAAGGAATGCAAGTAGTGGTGGGTTTAGAATCGGCTATTGAAAGTGAAGGTGCGGAGTTATTAGATTCTGTAGAAAAACAAATTACGCTTGGCCTTATTGATGATGGTTGGAAAGTGCATTTGCGTCAAATGGATGAAACGAAAACGTCGGTACAGCTTGCGAGTTATGAGCAAAAAGACCCGCTGTTAATTTATAAGTTCGAGGCCTTCGAATTGTTCAAAACCATGATTAGCGATACGAACAAAAGTATTGTAAGTTTCTTGAGCCGCGCTGGCATACCGGCCGAGGATCAGCAAGATATAAATGCTGCGCGCGAACGAAAAACTGACATGAGTAAAATGCAAAATAACAAAGCCGAGATTGATGCCGCCGGTGATGATTATGCTGCAAATGAAAATGATTATTTTGACCCAGGCACACAAGTAAAGCAAGCGCCCATTGTGCGTGACGAGCCTAAGATTGGACGAAACGACCAATGCCCTTGCGGTAGTGGCAAAAAATATAAACAGTGCCATGGCAAATAAAATTTATCATTATACCACAATACAGAACGTCCCACATTATGTGGGACGTTTCTTTTTTTAGTAAGGTAAAATGGGCTTACTCTAAATGATAAATTTCCATTATTTTGCTCATTACTTCTTTGTAGTTCAAATTCAAATCTACGATATTGCCAGAGTGTACATCAAACACCCAACCGTGTATTTGTATTCCTCGGTCGTTATATGCTTTTTGTACTGCCGATGTTTTTATCACATTTACGCACTGCTCCTGCACATTTAATTCTACCAATCTTTTGTAGCGAGCCTCTTCATTTTCTATCTCATTCAATTCTTTTTTGTGGGTGCGATATACATCTCGTATATTACGTAACCACGGATTGAGTATGCCCAAATCTGTTGATTCCATAGCGGCTTTTACACCGCCACAATAGTAATGCCCGCAAACAATTACATGATTTACCTTGAGGTGCGTAACGGCATATTCAATAACAGACATTACATTAAGATCCGTATTGGGTACCATGTTGGCAATGTTGCGATGCACAAATACATCGCCAGGGCCCGCGCCCATAAGCTCCTCGGCAGTTACACGGCTATCGCTACAACCTATATATAGTATGTCAGGGTTTTGTCCTTCTGATAATTTTTTGAAATAATCACTATCAATGTTTAGTTTGTCTTGTACCCAGCCTTTGTTGTTTTCAAAAATTTTATTAATGTCCATAGTTATTTTTTTTATTGCTAATCTTCCAAATTTAGCACACAAATAATTTAGAGAAAAGTATGTAAGAATGAAAGTGGTGGCGAGATGTAAATAAGTTGTGCTTTTTTTATTTATACAACAAATTAAAAATTAAGGTTCATTAGCTCCTTGCAAAATGCCTACATGATTAACCATGGATGTTAAATATTTTTTGGTAGCACGATGCTGTGCATTATAAATAACCATACTAGGATAACCACCTATACCATAGTACCGTGCCATAGTATTATTGGGGTCGCTTATTATGCTAATATTTTTGAAGTTTTTGATTGCGTGTTTTTTTTCAAATGGTGTTAGCAAACTAAGTGGGCGGTTGCTAATCATTATAAATTGGATAGCGGCAAGCTCGGGGATGTGCTTTTTTATATCAGTCAGTTCGTCCTCGCAGTGGTCGCAATCGGGGCTAAAAAAAGACAAACTACGGCTTTCCCTTTCGGGAATAAACTGTTAAATTTTACTTTTTTATTTTGGGTAGTAATCACCAAGTCGGTTGGAATTTTATTGTATTTGTT
>JBBSPP010000371.1:0-3608 GCA_038258625.1 Chitinophagales bacterium | reverse complement strand
CAGTTATCAACGCCAATGGCGAGTGGATAGGCGCAGCTTTTGATGGTAATTGGGAAGCTATGAGCGGCGATATTGCATTTGATGCTCGTTACAAACGCACCATCGTAGTTGACGCTCGCTACATTATGTGGGTGATTGATAAAGTACTCGGTGGTCGCCCGTTGTTGGATGAAATGACGATACGCAACTAGCAATATGTGAAATCCTGATAGCTATCAGGACAAAAATATGTTTTCTTACCAAAATTTTTAATACTGAACCCACCTCTTTTGAGGTGGGTTTTTTAATCATGGTTTGTGTCCTCACGAACCATGAGTAGGGAGCTAGATGCGCTTACATTTAGTATGAACACAACCTTTTGTAAGAATTGTAAATTCTGATTATTTTAAAAATCTAAAAGTTCATCCCATTGTCATGACTGGAGTAAATTTTATATTCGTACTAACCAATATTTAAGAAGTATGAAAAACACAATTACAATCGCCATAATATTAATATTCTCCGCCACAAACTGTTTTGCGCAATCGAACCATTCTTCTTTAACTAAAAAGCATTTGAATGTTGAGTACCATCTTTTCCTTTCTTCTCAATTCATGTATAAAAATGTAAATAATTATTTATATGAAAATAATTTTGCTAGGGTAACGCCAGAACAAATTGGGGTGGTAGCAGGATTTAACTATGACATTTTAAAAAAACTCAACATTGGAATTGTAGGCGGTCTTTCATCGAACTTTGGGTTGTTTAGTATGACAACAAAATCATTAGTTGGCAACCTGTATATGCGGTATAAAATGACGAAGCCTGAAATAATTCCATACCTAGCAGTTGGCACTTTTACCAATACAATTTGGAGTAGGAGCGAAAACAATCCTGCTCTTAGTAATTTTAATTCTATCACACTGCGCAACGATTGGATAACCCTTTCCCTTGGTGCACTAAGTACTCCTGACGATCGAAAATTTCAGGTAGGCTTGGAGGTTTTTGCTTCTTTTGGCAATAATCCATGGATTACAAATGATACAGAACTATCGAATATGAATGTTGCAGATAGAGTTTTTGGTATAAAAGTATATGGTCTAATGAACAGTGTACTATTCTAAATTATTTTTTATGCTTTTCTATCTGAAGCTGCTTGCTACGGATTTTGGAATTAATGAACAGCTTCGGAAAGGACTAAGTCTTTAGGTTTACCTAATTGATTTGCGAACAACGAAAAAAAATTAAATAGTGTAAATTTGGTTATAAAAATGGCTGTAAAAAAATATATATTGTATTATTCTTTTTCAGACTTTGATGTTAGAATGTATTGGTCAGGTTAAAAATACTAATCTAATTATTCCTTAAAATCAAGAGGGTGATATTCTATATCCACAGTTTGTGAAATATCCGAAGGATTCTGTAGGAACTAAAAAACATGAGAAATCAAATGATATAATTTGTTATTTCGAAAAGATATCATCATTCAAAAGGGGTGAAGACGCTATGCTTTATTATCTGTACAAAATGGTGTAGTACCCATATTTGGCGGAACAAAATAATATTGAAGGAACCGTTTTTGTAGAATTTATTGTACACGAAAATGGTTTGACTTCAGATTTTAAAGTGTTGCGAGGCATTGGGTACGGCTGTGACGAAGAAGCACTAAGAGTAACTATGGAAATGCCACGTTGGAATCCCGCTAGTAATTTTGGCAAACCTCAAAAAATGTATTTTACTATGTCTATAAATTTTCCAACTAAAAATGAACTTTCAGAAAAAAAATTAAAAAAACTTAATCGTAAGCAACGAGAAGCCAAAAGGAAAAATAACTTCTTTACTTCTTGCTTAATTCAATAAGAATTATTGATTTGGAATAAAAATATATGGCAAAATGAACAGCACTTTTTTATTTACATTTTTAAAGCCGTAGGTCATTATGACTATCAACTTATGTTTCCAAAAAAATTGTTTTTTCTAAACAAATTAAGGCAAGTATAAAAACGTTGGATGCATAAAAAAAGGCTAGCCTTTTAAAAAGACTAGCCTCGTTACTATGTAGCAGTAGGTGTTTGTGTTTTATTGTATCACCAACTTCTGAATATAAGTTTCCGTTGCTGATTTCATTTTTACAATATACATACCTCGAGTAGCGTTGTTTACCGTTACAATATTGTTTTGCTGCGTAAGCTCAAATGATTGTACCACTTTACCCGTAGCTACTTCTATTAATTGTGCGCTCATTGGCTCACCATCAAATGCTGCTGAAGATATAGTGAATTGACCATTTGTAGTTGGGTTGGGATAAATAGATATTTCCATATCCGTTCCAAATGCACTATTTGCTTTTCTAGATTGTGGCGGTGCCACTGGCCCTACTGCAGATTGTGCTTCATAAGCACCTTTGTCGCGCTGTGGGCCGAATACTGCAAAACCTCTTTGGTCAGCAAACATATCGGCTGGGTCTCCACTGTTACGTGCTATGCTGCTAGCTGTAAGGCTATGAGTAAGTGTAGTACCACCATTGTTTGCCAATGGATTAAGACCTGCATTTGCGGGTGCTAAAAGAGTACCCGTTACATCTCCCATGGTGGTTGTAATATCACCAGCACCTGCCACACCTACCAAGTTATATCCAAGACTTGTAAAGCTAGCAGAAGCCGTTGAAACATCGGGTGTTAGAATACCAATATTCATTGCAATAATTGAATTTTTGATTGTTGGTGCGGTTACACTATTATTAGCAACTCCACCACCATTAATGATTGCTGTATTGTTGGCCACAGTTACTGCATTCATTAATACAATACTGTTGTTATAAACACCACCACCATCGGCTAGTGATGTATTACCTGATATAGTAGATCGAGCAATATTGGCTGTACCACTTTTTACATGCACACCGCCACCATTAGCAGTTGCACCCAATGAGCTATTATTAGTAACCGAAGATGCGACAATATTAAGCGTACCACCGTTCACAAATACACCGCCACCGCCAAATGCAGCACCAACGCCAAATGCACTATTTGAGTCAACAGCTACGCCATCAACCGTCATTGTGCCTCCACTCTGCGCCCACAATGCACCACCTTCACGAGCAGCTGCATTTTGCTTGAACATTCCGCCTGTAATATTAGTAGTTACAGCACCCGAAATGTGAATAGCTCCACCATTGCCTGGGGCAGCTACTCCGGCCGTTCCGTTTACATCATTCCGTACAAAATTGCTTCCTGTAATATTCAGCGTACCATTAATAGCTTCTATCGCACCACCAGCGCGGTTAGCAGCGTTCATATCAAATTGACACTGAGTAAGTGTTACTGTGGTAGCAGAATCTGTCAACAAACCACCACCAGAACCAGCAGTACCGTTGGCCAAATTGTTTCGTACAAATGTATTGTCCATATTTAGCGTACCACCATCAAAGTTGTACACGCCACCACCGCCATTGCTAGCTGCAGCACCCGAAGCAATATTACTATCAATAACACAACCGCTCACTGTCATTGTACCCGAGCCATTCCATAGCCCGCCACCTTCGTTACTTGCTGTGTTGCTATTAATACGGCTCTGGGTAATGCTAATTGTACCAGGTCCAGTCATGTGTAAGCCACCACCGTTACCTG
>JBBSPP010000370.1:0-3642 GCA_038258625.1 Chitinophagales bacterium | reverse complement strand
TTATTATTTAGTACTGTGTATTGAGTAGCGAGATTATTATTTAGTTTGAATTGTTACTCATTACTCCATACCCTTTACTGCTACAATATCTCTTCAAATTCCACTTCCAAATCTTGTTGCGTATTATTTTCTTCGTCCTGTTCGCTTGTTTCTAGTATGGGAAAATATGAATAAACATAATCATTTATTAGCGCATCAAAGTGCGCTTGCTCATTAAATAAAAATGAAATTCGGATAGGAATAACTACGATTGGAAGGTTGAGTTTGCGCAGTAGTTCTTCGTGCAACAAAAGACGAGTGGCGTCCTTTTCGGTGGCGAAGATACATTTGTTTTCATTCTTTAAGTAATTAAATGTTTCGTGCAGCTCTTGTACATCGTCTTTGGTAAAATAATAATGGTCTCGAAAGCTAAGCTCATGCACACTATTGGTAAGACTTTTTACCTGATTAATAAATGGCTCGGCATTGGCAATGCCCGAGAAGGTAATAGCGTTTGTTTCTTTATTAAAAACAGACGTGCCACCGAGTAGGGCATAGGGTGCATCATATTCTATAGCAGTAAAAAAAACATGCTGATGATCTTGTGCTTTTAGCTCAGCGAGCATTTTTTGTTTTTGGGTTTCGGTGAGGTTGGTCGGGCATTTTGAAACAATAATTATGTCAGCACGTTGCGCCGCTTTTCGTCCTTCTCGCAACCGGCCCAAGGGCAAAATATAATCGCGCGTATAAGGTTTGTAATATTCGGTAAGCAAAATATTGAGGCCCGGTTTTACACTGCGGTGCTGAAAAGCATCGTCCAACAAAACGGTTTCAATAAAAGGAGCGCGCTGTAATAATTCGGGAATTGCCGTTACCCGGTCTTCGGCAACGGCCACTTTTATATTATCAAATTTTCGTAGAAACTGAAACGGTTCATCGCCAATGCTTCGAGCATCCGAGTTTTCATCGGCCAAGCGAAATCCTTTTGACGATCTACCATACCCGCGGCTCAAAGTTGCGGTATGAAACTTTTGCCCGAGTAGCCGAATTAAATATTCTATGTGCGGTGTTTTGCCCGTGCCGCCCACCGATAAATTGCCCACGCTAATTACAGGAATTGCATTGAAACTTAATGATGAAAAAATGCCAGCATCGTATAATTTGTTGCGTAGCCAAATGATGATTCCGTAGAGAATGGAAAAAGGGAAGAGAATGTATTTTAGTATGGAGCTTAGATATTCGTTCATTAGAGTTTTTATAATTTCTTTATATTGAAATTTTTGCAGAATTGTTGAAAGTAATCTGGGTCTAAGTCAATTTCGAACACTTTGCTGTCTATTTCGTCACAATAAAATGTTTTGCCAGTGAGTAATAAGTTTAAATAACCTCCTTGGTTTAGACTCATCGAAATAGTGTAATTCGCTCGTCCTTTTGGTTCTTCAATAGCTCTGGCAGAATTGATTTTATCAAGCAGGTTCACCGTTACTTCCTCATCTAGTTTTATCCAAACTTGTTTGTCGGAACAAAAAAATAGCATTTCTTTAAAGTCATTTCTTTTTATTGCTAGGCTGTCTCCAAACTTTTCAGGAGTTTGACAAGAGATTATTAAAGTCATTATGATAAATAGCAATTTGGATTTCATTTTCTGTGATTCTACCTATCAAACATATAAAACAAACTATATTTACGCCGAATTACTTTTAAACAGAAATGTCAATAATCCAAACCATTTTAGAAATCCTCAAGTACGTAATACCCTCCGTAGTAGTTTTGATAGCCTGCGCCATTATCGTAAATAAATTTTTAATAAAAGAAACTCAGGACAAACACCTCGCAATTTATGGCAAAAAAGCCAATGATATTTTGGCCTTGCGCATGCAAGCTTATGAGCGGCTTACCCATTTTGTTGAGCGCATTCACCCTAACTCATTGATAGGGCGGCATTATCAAAAAAGCGCCACTTCGCAAGAGGTGCAACTGGCTATGATAAAAAATATTCGGGAAGAATATGAACATAATCTTTCACAACAAATTTATGTGAGCAACGAAGTATGGCAATCTGTAAAAAGTGCGAAGGAGCAAGAAATTTCGATGATAAACCAAATTGGAACGCAAATGAAAATGGGCGCGAGCGCGAGTGAATTTGTTACGCGTATTTCTGAATTTGCGCTAGATGAACATACCGAGGTGCCAACAGATATTGCGCTGCTAATAATAAATCGGGAGGCTAAGCAGATCTTGATGGCGCAGGAATAGAGGCCTTGGGTAAAATATTAATTGCTATTGTTCTTACCTATGTGCTAAACTTTGAAATAGACATATCGAAAAAAAATATTGAAGGTTCTTGATGCATTCCCTTTGAGGAAATATTACGAACAACTTTTGGGGGAAAATTTGAAATAGCCTCTACACTATTTGTTTCTTCTGTATTTTTCATTAAGCGTTATCTGTTTAACACTATTTTCAACATGAGAGATACCATGAATTATTTGGCAAAAAATATTTTTTTGTATGATACTTAAATTTTTTTTCTATCTCAAAAGAGTAAAATCTCCTCTCTTGAACAATGCTTTCCTATTTGGTGTATTAAAAGTGCTATGATAAAAGAAGACACTTGTTGGTTGCGGAATTCCGTTTATAGTCCCATCCCATCCTTTTCTAAAATCATTTGTCTCAAATACTTTTTGCCCCCATCGGTTATAGATAGCAAAATTAAATTTATCAATAATAGCGTTTGATTTTAATATCCCCCTAAACAGATCATTTAGGCCATCGCCATTCGGAGAAAATGCACTCGGGAAAAATATAACATTCTCAGAGGCGAATTTCGTACTATCTATTTTTACAATAATAGGGGTATCCACTATTATGGGTGTATCTACTACTATGATTGTGTCTATAATTATAGGGGTGTCAATAATTGGAATAGTATCGCCGCGAATGATTGGTTTGCACAAATTAAAAAGAGCACTTTCTGGGTCAATTTTTTCAAAAGTTCTACTTGTGGTTATGGATAAATCCATATAAAGATTGCCGTGGCTACTTTTATTGGAGCCTACCGCATATAGATTTCCATCAGATTTTATAATATAAGAAAAACTTTCTCCGGCCATAATTTCTATCACATCAGTATCTATTAAAGTAGGAACAAAAAAGTCTGGGACAAGCGTAGATAAGGCTCCCTGAAAATTAGTTCCCCAACCATAACAATTGCTGTCTTTATCCAAAGCTAAAAAATGAAAGCCGTCAGCGCAACCAGAAATAGCTACGATATCTTTCAGCGTAGTCATTTTTGTAGGTCTATTAGCTCGCGTAACTGCGGCTCCCAAGCCAATAGAAGTTCCTAGCGCATTTCTACCCCAGATCCATACGTCACCATTTTTATCGAGCGCTAAATTTCCGAGGGTGGTTGCTTTAATATCTACAATATCCGTCAAACCAGGTATGCGTACCGGCACATCCTGAATCGCATTTGTGGTCAGACCAATACCAACGCCCTCACCTCTACCAGTACCATATACTGTGCCGTCAGCAAGTAGGACGATCGTTGTAAAAAAGCCCTGAGCCGTGCGCACGGCATTGGTAATTCCATTCATTTGTACAGGAGTTGTTGACCAACCGTTTAGGGTAGGTCCATTCCCAAATTCACCGAATTTTTCTTCG
>JBBSPP010000369.1:0-3646 GCA_038258625.1 Chitinophagales bacterium | reverse complement strand
GTTGTGCAAAAAGATAGTTATATTGAACAAACAAATATATATATCTTACAGAAAGATATTTCCTTTTTCTAAAATGGTATTTTATCTGTAGAAAAACATTTATTGATTGTCTAAGTAGATAGTTGTTCTGTATAATATTACTTTTTGAGTTTAATGTGGCACTTTTTGAGCATAGGAGTACAAACAAATAGTTTATTCACTACCGCGCCCAACATATACTTTTAATAAATAGAAAAAATAGCCTAAAACTCCACCCCAACACCCAGCGTCCAGCGAATGCCCGCCTGCGGATAATAGTAATTATAAGTTAGTTGACTTCCTTCGCTTAAATACGAAAATGTATAACCATTGCTTTCGTATAGTTCATTAAACACGTTCATGATGCCGCCGCGCAATTTTAGTGTGCCGCCTTGTTTCATTTTAAGCGGCACATTTATAAGTACATCGGTGGTGGTAAAAGGGTCAATGCTCCGCCGCACATTTTGCGTATTATCGAGGTATTGTCGCCCAACGTATTTGGGCAAAATATCAATGGAAGCTTCGGAGGCCACATTGCCTTTTTGTCCGCGCCAAGGGTAAATAGTAAGTTGCCCGCCCGCAATTACACTAGGCGAAAAAGAAATATCCGTGCCGTTATAATTATTTATTAGCTGCCCGCCATTATCATAATCATCAACATACTCGGTAAAATTTTCAATTTTATTTTCCGACACACTAATATTTCCTTGCAAAAAAAGTTTTTTGCCCAACTGATAATTGGCCAAAAACTCCACACCCGCGCGGTACGAACTAGCAATGTTGGTACGCGCATAGCTGCCTACATCATTTATTTTTCCGGTCAGCACCAGTTGGTCTTGGTAATCCATGTAATACAGCGTGGTATGAAAATTTAATCCTTTCGCTATTTTTTGCTTCCAGTTCAGTTCATAATCCGTCAGTTTTTCGGGCACGGGTAGGGCAGTGGGGCTTGCTTCAAAATCATCGCGGTTGGGCTCTTTGCTGCTGCGCGCCACAAAAAGCGTCAGCGATGTTTTTGCAGAAGGTATAAATTGGATTTCCACTTTTGGGTTGAAAAAATTCCATTCCAAATTTTGCACTATGCCCGGGTTTTTTCTGAAACCATTTATTTCGTACTGCACATTTCGGTACTGCAGGTCGGCAAAAAGTTGCAGATTTTTTGTGAGCATTTGAGAGCCCATTGCATAAATATTATTATCTGTCTTGGTAGCATCGAGGTCGTACCAACGGTAGTCATTCGCAATGCCACGGTCTGCCCAAATCACCTCGCCAAAATGCAAGCCTTCGTAGCGAGAAGTGTTAGCATAAAGCCCAAGCTGGGTTTTGTTGTTGAGGTAATTTACATAAGCACGAACGCCATAAAAATTATTATCCAACCATAGCTGCCGAATTAAATCGGTGCTGGTGGCGGTGTCATTTCCTTGTACAAAGTTTGCCAATCCATAGTCCGAATAATTTTCGCCAAGTTTGTACTCTTCATAATATCCTTTGCCTTTGGTAAAATACAGCGCCCCACCATACCGAATAATTCCGTTGGTGTTGCCAATATTTTTTTTCTTATTATCAAAAAACAATTGGTAATAATCTTGCTGATAATTATCGGTTTGGTTGTTATAAAAAGTACCATCTGCTTTTTGGCCAAGCTCATTTTTTTGCCGAATGGTGTCGATGGATTGGATAAGCGTATCAGCCGTCGCATCAAGTATTTGGGCTACGCCATTCCATGATTGCTGTGTTTTTTCTTTTCCGCCAAGGTAGTTACACGTCAGCGTGGCATCGGGCGTTATTTTATACTGCGCCGTTATTTGGCCCGAGTTTAATGTGGCCGCCGATCGGTTCACGTAGCCATCACTCACAATGCGGCTGAGGCGCACCGTCGTTATAAATTTATCATTTATCAATCCCGTGCTAGCTTTCAAACTATTTTTCAGGGTATTAAAAGATGCATAATCGGTCATGAAAGAAACGTGTGGTTTTTCATAATCCACATCCAAATTATTTATTGAGATAGCCCCGCCAAAATTTCCATAACCCGATTTGGAGCTACCTATCCCGCGCTGAATAGACAGCGAATTTGCGCTGCCCAAAATATCGGGGAAGTTGACAAAAAATACCCCTTGCCCCTCGGCATCGTTTATGGGTATGCCGTTCATATTTACATTTATGCGGCTTACATCCGCGCCTCGTATGCGAATGTTGGTATAGCCTACGCCCGTACCCGCATCGCTACCCACAACGGTGGCCGGCGTTTGGTTCAGAATAAACGGTACATCGGCGGCGGTGTTTAGCTTTTGAATATTCTTTTTTGTCAGAATAATTTCTGAGTTTTCAATTGTCGTTTCTGCTAATGAATTTCCGTGCTTGATGGATGCGGCGGGCAATTCAATATTGCGGAACGAGCTGTCTTTTTGAGCAAATAAATTGTAACTGCTCAAACAAAAAATCAATAAAATTGTAATTGGTTTCATACCATTATTTTTTTTTGCGATGCCCGATTTCAACAAAGGCATCTGTTTTATAATAAAAAAAACGGTATGGAGATAAGCGACTCTTGGCTTACCTTTCCTAACCAGCATTACCTGGTCTAGGTTCACGGGTTTGATCTCAGATGCTAGCGTTTTTTTTATCTAGCAACACCCCGAGGTGTTGTTCGCTCAAGAAGTAGAAATGAGAGAACGATGACAAATGTAACCGCTCTTTCTTTAATTGTGTTGTATTTTTAAGCCATAATTTTTGTCAATCTAATTATTATGAAAAAAATACTTTTACTTCTCTTTAGTTTACCGCTTTTTGCCACTGCGCAGGAGGGCACTACATTTACGATTATAGAGCATGGGGCAGGTTTTGATATTATAAAAGCTACCATTCCCCCTCCTCAGTTTTTGGATGTAGCCACACCAAACGGAACCGAGAAAAAAGTATCGTTGAACAAAGGCACACAACTGTTGGAAAAAGGCGCGCCTGATCTTCCCAAACTTGCTTTTTCGCTCGCTGTTCCAAATACTATGGACGGCGAAATTGAAATTATTTCTTCAAAATATAATGATATTCAGCAAATCGATGTAGCACCTTCTCAAGGCAAAATTTACCGACACGAAGATCCCAATGATTTTGCCTATGAATACGGAAAAGTATATTCCCGAAATGATTTTTACCCCACCAAAACTGCTACGCTTTTTACCCCTTACATTCTCAGAGATTTGCGCGGGCAAGCCGTGCATCTTTTTCCTATAAAATATAATGCCGTTACGAAAACGCTACGTGCTTTCACAGAAATTATTTTTAAAGTAAGTTACACTCAACCCGCTACCGAAAATATTCTCACATCGAACCGTGAATTTCCAAGCGCTGTCAATACCGAGTTTGCCGAAATTTATAACTACCAATTTTTAAATTATAAAACCCTTGCGGGCGCTTACAATCCGTTGCCTCAAACGGGTAAACTTTTAATTCTTTGCCCCAGCAAATACCAATCTGCATTGGCAGATTTTATTGAGTGGAAAGAACGTAAAGGCTACAAAGTGTTCTTAGAAATAACCGATACCATGAGCGGCGGTGCTACCGAAACAAATTTGCTCGCCCGCGTTACGGATTATTACCAGCAACAGCAAATTACATACCTATTGAT
>JBBSPP010000368.1:0-3665 GCA_038258625.1 Chitinophagales bacterium | reverse complement strand
GTGGAGTTTCGCCAGGCTTCCCAACGTCGACGGGGGCGTATGCCACTGTAAATGGAGGCCCCAACTGCAACTTAGGCGCAGTAAAAATAGATTTTCAATTGCAAGATCCTGAAGCAGATGCAAGTGTAAACGGTAACGCTACAGGTTGCGCCCCGCACACTGTCAACTTTATAAACAATAGTACCAGTGCTACAGGTTTTATATGGGATTTTGGCGATAATAGCGCCACCTCTACACAAATAAATCCATCGCACACATACACAACTCCAGGCACTTATACCGCTATGCTCGTTGCTTTGAACCCTAACGGATGCAAGGCGTCAACCGATACTGATTTCATACAAATTATTGTACTGGACGATAAGGTGTTGGCTGATTTCAATGTGGTAAAAATTGATAGCTGCGATCCATTTTCGGTGATTTTTACCAATACCACCACCTTTAATAATAGTACGCCAAATCCCAATACAACCTACCGTTGGGATTTTGGCGATGGCACTTCTTTTAACGGCGCCAACCCACCGCAAAAAAATTATTCAGCACCACAATCGTACACAGTGAAATTGGTAGTAACCGATACCAACGCCTGCAATAACCCCGATAGTATTACTAAGGTCATTGATTTTTCTACGAGTGTAGTATTGGCCGGTTTTAATGGGCCAGATTCTGTTTGTTTGCCAGCCATCGTCAATTTCTTTGATGCCAGTACCAATGCCACCGGCTACGCATGGACATTTGGAGATGGTGGCACAGCAACCGTTGCTAATCCTACTTATGAATTCAAAGCCGCTGGCAAATACACGATTAATTTAGTGGTCACCAATCCATTAAGTTGCAATAAAATAGATTCTTTTTCCAAACAAATAGAAGTATTTTCATCTCCTATCGCCAACTTTAGCTACAGCCCAAATCCACCTACGCCCAATACGCCTATCCAATTTAGCAATAGCTCACAAGGTGCCACTTCGTACCGATGGGATTTTGGCGATGGTACTACCACTAATGTTGAAAATCCAGTGCATACCTATCAAAAAAATGGCCTATACACCGCTTGCCTTACTGCAAACAATGATTTGGGATGCCCCAGCAAACTTTGCAAAGCCGTACGCGGTAATGTGATTCCGCTGGTGGATGTACCCAGTGGTTTTTCGCCCAACGGTGATGGTGTTAATGATATACTCAGCGTGTTGGGCTATGGTATAGAAACCATGACATTTAAAATTTACAACCGATGGGGGCAATTGGTTTTTGAAACCAATGATCGATACAAGGGCTGGGATGGTACATTTAAAGGTGAGCCGCAAGAAATTGAAGTATATGGATATTTGCTCGACGTACAATTTTTTGATGGTAGCAAAGTTTTAAAAAAAGGTAACATAACATTACTCAGATAAAAAATATTTCTCAATATGTTCGAAATGAAAAAGATTTTTACAATAATATTCTTAATTGCACCCTTCACCATGTTGGGGCAAGGGTTGCATTTTTCGCAATTTTATAATGCGCCCATACTGCTGAACCCCGCCAACACAGGGCTCCACACAAATGGCGATGTGCGGGTTGGTATAAACTATCGTAGCCAGTGGCTCACCGTGCCCGTGCCGTATAATACCACGAGTGCCTTTGCGGATTTTGGCATCAACAAATCACAAGAGGGAAATTGGTTGGGCATGGGCGTAGCTTTTTGGAAAGATAAAGCGGGCGATGGCGATCTAGCCCTTACCAAAGTACAGGCCAACCTAGCTTACCACATGATACTAAATGAAAACACGACATTTTCGCTAGGCATGGCGGGTGCTTACTCGCAGCGCAGCGTCAATATGAGCAAACTAACCTTTGAAAGGCAGTGGGACGAATTTTCTTTTAACACAGCTATAGATAATGGTGAAGACGGCCTGAATCAAAAAACAGCCTTTGCCGATTTAGCTGTTGGCGCAAATTATAGTTATTACAATCAGGATAATTTTTCGCTAAAAGTAAGCGCCGCAGCCATGCACATAAATCGCCCCACCGAAAGTTTTTTCGGAGCCGATAATAAATTAGGCATTCGCCCACTGGTGCAGATTGAAGGAATTTATAAATCCAACTCGTCGCTTATTATTACTCCTTCAGTAATGTTTACTCAGCAAAAAAAATCCACAGAATTGGTAATGGGTAGCATGTTCACCATCAACGTAAATTCTTATGCCGCGGCACCCACCAACGAGTTTATTTTGGGCGCTTACTACAGATTGCAAGATGCTATTATAGGCGTAATGGGCTACCGATACAAATATTACCAGCTCATGGTGAGCTATGACCATACAGTGTCTGACTACCAACGGGCCAACCAGAGCATTGGCGCGTTTGAGTTTTCGCTTATTATGGAACGGCCTTACGAAGGCGACGAATCCATACAGTCTTTTGCCTGCCCACGGTTTTAATTACTTTGGATTTTTGATTTTGACCATACTCCAGATGGCAAGCTATTTTGATTTTTGACATTTGATCCTTCGACAAGCTTAGGATGACACTTAAAAAAATTATATTTGCCCGCATGGCAAATAATTCAGAAATAAAAATAATGGTGGAACTTGACAATGAAAAAGTACCACAAAAAATAGAGTGGCAAGCTGCTGATGGTGGCGTGGAAAAACCTACAGAAGCAAAAGCATTTATGCTCAGCATTTGGGATGGCAATGAAAATACCGCGCTGCGCATAGACCTTTGGACAAAAAAAATGATGGTGGACGAAATGAATGACTTCTTTTTTCAAACCATGATGACCATGGCCGATACTTATGGCCGCGCTACCAACAATGGAGCATTGGTAACAGAGATGAAAAAATTTGCCCAAGACATGAAAACTAAAATGGAAACAGCTATGAAGTCGGAAGATTCTTTGTAAATTTTTTTTAATAAGAAAAACTACCTCCACACGCTTAGAAGTATTGAATTGTAAACTAACATTTCGAAAAAGTCCCCAACGATTTTTTTTTCATGGAAAATAAGTGAGGCGACAAAATAAAGAAACCAACACTTCGACAGGCCTGCCAGTTCTGCCGGCTTTTGAACTAATAAATCCTATAAACAAATAAACGCATAAACAAATAAACAATAATCATGAGTTTAGAAAATACCGTAAACGAAAAAATGAAAGATGCCATGCGCGCAAAAGATGAAGCTGGATTGCGCACACTGCGCGCCATCAAAGCCGCCATTCTGGTAGAAAAAACATCGGGCAAAAACGATGGCGCATTGAGCGAAGATGTAGAAAGTAAAATACTGCAAAAGTTAGCCAAGCAACGCAAAGAATCTATTGAAGTTTTTGCCAGCCAAAACCGCGAAGACCTTGCTAGTAAAGAGCGCGAAGAGCTAGCGATTATAGAAGCCTACTTGCCCGCCCAAATGAGCGAGGCTGAAATAATAACGTATTTAGAAAAATTAATTACCGAAGTAGGAGCAAGCAGCCCCGCCGATATGGGCAAAGTAATGGGGCGCGCATCCCAAGAATTGGCAGGTAAAGCCGACGGCAAAACAATATCCAACATAGTAAAAAGTTTATTGGAAAACTAAAAAATGGTTATTGATGCGATTATAGGTATTGCGTTGGCAATGGCGTTTATCCGTGGCTGGCGTAAAGGCTTGTTGTGGGCAATCGCATCATTAGTAGCGGTGGTGTTGGG
>JBBSPP010000367.1:0-3669 GCA_038258625.1 Chitinophagales bacterium | reverse complement strand
TTAATGAACAATTTGTAAAAAAATATCATTTTATGATGATGGATAAAATTGGCATTTTCACCCATCAGGATGCCGACAGTAAATTAATACTAGCGTTGCAAAAAAACTTGCGAGCCATCGAAACGGACATGACCATCTTTTTTAGAAATTTAGCGAATATAAAAAAAGCAGGTAGCGAAAGTGATGCAATCGAAAAGATTAAAAAAGCATTTTATATACCGAGTGGTTTTGACAGTGAGGTAAAAGAAAATTGGCACGAATGGTTCAAACATTATCTAGAGAGGCTACAACATGAAAGTACCATGGATGAAGACCGCAAGCAAAAAATGAATCGTATAAATCCTAAATACGTGTTGCGAAATTACATGGCGCAACTAGCTATAGACGATGCAGAAAAAGGAGATTATAAATTGATAGACTTGCTTTGTAAACTGCTAAAAAAACCCTATGACGAGCAACCCGAAAATGAAAAATGGTTTGCCAAAAGACCCGATTGGGCAAGAAATAAAGTAGGATGTTCCATGTTGAGTTGCAGCTCGTAGTCGGAAAATAAATGCATTCAAATTTTTAAACTTCTGCGATTGAGGAGAGTAACTCGTTTTCTAATTTAGGGTTAAAATGGATTGTTTGATGATTTGATGGTGGATTTATCTTTTAATATTCTCAGCATATTGTTTTACCAAAAAATTGAGACCTGAAAACTCTTTGACCTCGAAATTGTAATGACACAGAGCGTCAGGATTTTTTCTTTTGGCTTTATGACAATTCTTTAAAAAACAAAGAATTTTATTCAAGCTAAAAATAAGGGAAATGGAGCGGCATTTAAAATTTGAGCCCCTTTAGTAGCTGGCCCTGCTATATTTTATCCAAATCAGCTATCGTAAATTCGTTGGTTACATTTCCCGTATTGAGCGTAGTGCTTGGCTCAAAAAGCATGACGCTCACTTCCTTGGGCGCATAAGGTTTATGTTCTACGCCCCTAGGAATGATTACAAATTCACCTTTATTAATCTCCAGCGTTTTATCCCTCAACTCAATAAATAATTGTCCGGCAATTACAAAAAAAAGTTCATCCTCCTCGACGTGCTTGTGCATGGTAAATTCACCTTTTAGCTTCGCAATTTTTACAGATTGTTTATTAAGTTCTCCAATTATTTTGGGCGACCAATGGTCGTTGAAGGCATTTAATTTCGACTGTATATTCACAACTATTATTTCCATAAATTATTTATTTGGGAATTTGCATTCATGCGGATTCTTGTATTTCTCTTCCCTATTTTTCTACATATTTAAATTCCAATGTTTCCATTTGTTTCTATCCGCACAGGAATAGACTTTTGGCTGCCGTACAATTTTATTTCTTGTATATCAGCGGGCATACTAAATCCATTTTCTTCAATGGCGGTTTTAACCGCGGCCATTACATCACTTTGAATTTTTAATGCTTCCTTGCGATACTCAGTGGTTTCTACCCAAAAATATACACGCAAGTTTACCGTGCTTGTAGCAAGTTCTTCTAGCGCTACAAATGTTTCGTGGGTTGGGTTTTCTATTACGCCACTACACTTTCGAACGGTGGCTAAAATTAATTTTTCAGCTTCATCAAAATTATCTTCGTAAGCGATACCTATCATAAAATCTAACCTGAAATAACCATCCTCGGTATAATTAAAAACTGGTTTTTTTATTACATCACTATTAGGAATGTACACATCTCGGCCGTCAAATGTTTTCAATTTTGTATAGCGAAATTCCATCGTTTTTACTTTCCCAAAAATATCGCCAATGCTCACAGTATCGTTCACATCAAAGGGACGATTATAGGAAAGTATCACGCCCGAGATAAAATTTTCACCAATATCTTTAAAGGCAAATCCTATCACAATGGCCGAAGCACCTGCAGCCGTGAGCAAACCCGCTACAATGACCTCTAGCCCTGCAATGCGCAGCCCAAATACAATTACAAAAATGCCCAAAATTACTTTCACCGTTTTGGTAATGAAGTTGGTCATTAGCGGGTCGGTTACTTTTCGGTTTAGTGTTTGTTGCGTAAGTTTTACTAAATATTGTGTGAGTAAAAAACCAAGGGCAATAATTAAAATAGCCAACAAAATGCTAGGCACTTGAAGCAAAAAATTATCCCAGTGTTGTTCTATGGCAACAACTATTTTATTGAGAGCATCGTTCATAATTATAGTAAAAAAATATTTCGTAGTAACACTTGAGGTGCTTCGCAAAAATAACTGATGCAAGTTAGAAAACGAATACAGAATTAGCTCTACATTTCAATATTATAAGTATCCGTTATAATTGTATATTGACCGAGATTATTTGAAACACTAATTTCGAAACATTAATGATTAAAAAATAATTTTATGAAATACATTCTTTTAATATGCACGTTGTCCTTTTTATTGTTTGCTTGTAATGATACATCTTCAGAAAATGAAAGCGATACTGAAGTGACCACAAACGCAGAGTCATCTGGCACTGTAAGCGAAGACGGCGTAATAGATGCAACCAACGGCAGCGGCGGATCCGCCTCGGCATCAATTAGCATAGATGCTGAGGATGGCGAGGTAAGCGCTAGTGCCAAAATAGATGACGAAGATAAAAATGGTGTGACCGAGACACTAGAAGATCATCATAATAAAAAAGTGGAAGACGTAACCGAGGCTGCAAAAAATACGGGCAATACGCTAAAGAAACATCATGATCAAAAAGTGAAAGATGTAAAAGATGCTCTCAAAATTGATAAAAAATAAGGTTGACAATTCAATCTAAAGAAATAGGTATGAAAGAGCGCAATACAACTGCGCTCTTTTTTTTTGGCGAAAATTTTATAATCCACAGGTAAAATTCTGTATCAACTTTTTTTTTGCAGCTAATACATTTGCCCCTCAAACAAACAAATAATATTTATGAAAAAAGTAATTTTAATCTTAGCAACACCATTATTCCTCTTTAGCTGCAACGACAGCGATGAGGATACAAATCCTGACGAAGAGGTAGTGATAGAAACTACAAACGTTAGCGATGATACCGCCGTGGTAGATTATACCACCATGTCATATTCTGATCAGGAGGCATATTTCAATGACAGATTAACCACATACCGATCGGCTGAAAGCCAGATTGATGATGCTGATCGGGATCGATATCGCGCAGATATTGATACCTACGAAAAAGATTTGGAAATATATCGTACTAAGCGCAGTGAATATGACCAAGATACGGAAAACGAAACGCTAAAAGCAGAAATCGAAGAAATGGGTAACAGCATTCGAGCGAACTCTGACAACTTGGAAAAAAACCATAGAAGTTTGGGAGAGATTTTGAAAAATCATCATAACCAAAAAGTGAAAGATGTAAAAGATGCAGTAGGTAGTACTGAGATTGAATAATTTGTTTATTATAAAACTATAAATAAAGCCGTGAATTAAATAACACGGCTTTTTTTATGTATGAATACCTTTGTTGGCAAACACACTATTTATGAGCGAGCCCAGAACAATGACAACGGCCATCGAACGGTTACAAAAACTTGGCTTTACGGATAATATTATTATTCAAAATGGCATGTTAGTCGATGCCAATACAAAGCAACCTTATGAATTAAAAACCCTGAACGTGGAAAAAATTTACAGGTTTGATGGTCAAACTGACCCA
>JBBSPP010000366.1:0-3670 GCA_038258625.1 Chitinophagales bacterium | reverse complement strand
TGTAGGTTTAAAAATCTAACATTTGAAAATACAAACACAACCTTTGCCTACGCAGTGCAACTTTACAACGGATCAGACAATAATATTTTTGATAGCTGCACCATGACCACGCCAGCCAATATTTTAAATAGCAACCACGGCGGTGTAATAATAAATACAGAAACAGCAGATGCCACAGCTGCCAATACCGACAATGGCTGCGATAGTAATACGATAAAAAACTGTACAATAAAAAATGGTTACTACGGCGTGGTATTAAACGGAAGGTCGTCAGGCGCAAACGGTTATAACCTTGTAGAAAATTGTACGATACAAGATTTTCGGGTTTATGGTATTTATATGGTACAGCAAAATACGAGTCGGCTAAGTGGCAACGATATTTCGCGACCGTTGCGCACCAATATTGCTACTTTTTATGGAATATATTCTACCACCGGCGTATTAAATTCTTTGATAGAAAAAAATAAAATTCATGACCCGTTCGCTACAAATACTTCCACGATAAGTACGAGTTATGGCATCCGAATTTTTTCGGACGGTACGCTTGGCAATGAAAATAAAATAATAAATAACCTTTTTTATAATTTAGAAAGCAACGGAACTATTTATGCCATCGGTACATCTACGGCAGACTATCTCAATATTTTTCATAACACCATAGATATAAATCATCTGGCATCAACGGCGAGCAATGCTACTGGCGGTATTTATCAAACGGGTAGCGGTTCGGTAGGCAATGATTACAGAAATAATATTGTAACAATAAATCGTGGCGGTACGGGTACAAAAACTTGTATTGATATTGCGGCAACTGGAACAATTTGCGACTATAATAATTTGACTATCAACGCGGGTGCCACTAATTTTGTAGGTTCTGATGGTACAGATTATGCCACGCTCGCTACTTGGAAAACTGCGAGCGGCGGTGCGTATGATCAAAACTCCGAAACGCTAAATCCTATTTATGCATCACCACTTACCGGAAATTACCAACCTACAAATGCTACGCTGAATGATAAAGGAACAAATGTGAGCGTAGCAACTGATATAGAAAATACAGTGCGTATAGGGCCAACACCCGACATGGGCGCATACGAATTTTCGGTCTGCGGACCGATGGCGGGTATTTATACCATCAATCCGCTCGTCCCAATTTCGCTTACTAATTTTAACACGTGGCAGCAAGCGGTGGACAAATTAACTTCTTGCGGGGTGGTTGCACCGGTTACAATTAATATTTTGGCTAGTCATATTTTTCATGAGCAAATTGACATTCCTCAAATTATAGGAAGCTCCGCGAGTAACACGGTCACGTTTAACGGTAATAATGCCACACTTACAAATGACACTACCACCACGTTGAAGCGGCATACACTACGTCTTTCGGGT
Source organism: Chitinophagales bacterium (assembly GCA_038258625.1). Taxonomy (GTDB): domain Bacteria; phylum Bacteroidota; class Bacteroidia; order Chitinophagales; family Chitinophagaceae; genus JAGNRR01. The sequence goes on along the minus strand of JBBSPP010000366.1, from coordinate 2,281 downwards.
GCGGATTATTTCCGATTTAAAAATATAAATTTTGAAAATACAAATCTTACAAATGCTTATGCCGTGCAATTATATAATGGCAGTGACAATAATATTTTTGACAGTTGTACTGCAGTTGTGCCGCCCAACGTAACGCATAATGATCAAGCAGGTTTTGTGCTCAATACGATTACGGGCAATGCTGCCTCGGTATCATCTAGCAACGGATGTGATAGTAATACGATAAAAAATTGCACCGTCAAAAATGGTTTTTACGGTATTGTTTTAAACGGATCTTCATCTGGTACGAACGGTTACAACCTGATAGAAAATTGTATTATTCAGGATTTTTATAATTATGGTATTTTTATAATTCGACAACAATCTAGTGTAGTATCCAAAAATGATATATCCCGACCATTGCGTACCACAATTTCTACTTTTTATGGAATTAATTCTTCAACAGATGTGGTGAATGTTTCAATAGAAAAAAATAAAATTCATGATCCTTATATGGCAAGTGTGGTATCAACTATATCCAGCTATGGCATCCGAATTTTTTCAGACGGTACAGTGGGAAACGAAAATAAAATAATCAACAATCTGATTTATAATTTTAAAAGCAACGGAAACATTTATGCCATTAATACTTCTGAGGCTAATTTTTTGAATATTCATCATAACACCGTTGTTATAAATCATTTGGCTTCCATGGCTTCTGGCGCTACTCATGGCATTTATCAACTAGGCGCGGCATCTGTGGCGCAAGACTATCGCAATAATATAATAACCATTAATCGCGGGGGCACGGGTATAAAAAGTTGTATTTCTTTGGTGGCTGCGGGTACAGTTTGTGATTATAATAATATGACGGTCAACCCAGGCGCGAATAATTATATTGGTGCTAATGGTACAAATTATGCAACACTCGCTACATGGAAAACAGCCAGCGGCGCGGCGTATGACCAACATTCTCACTCGCTAAATCCATTCTACGAAGAGCTGGTTGGTGCATATTACAGACCTACAAATGCTGCGTTAGATAATAAAGGAATAGCATCCTTTGTAATGAATGACATTTTGGGTGCTACTCGTTCTGCCACCACGCCTGATATTGGTGCTTATGAATTTGCAGGTTGTGTGCCAAAAGATTTGGTGCTTGCCACTGCGGCAAATGCAAGTTCTACTGCCGGATTTTTGGCAGATTCTACAGTGTACAACGATGGGGATTCCATAGCTTTTAGAACCTTAGATTGCAAATTATTAGTGAGTATAAAAGATACAATGGGCGGCAATATTTTGGGCAAAGTAGCATTTGATGTAAACGTGGATGCTACAATTCAAACTCACAATACGCAACCATACCTGCGCCGTTGGTACGAAATTAAGCCGAGCAGTAATGGTCCGGCAGAAGTCGTTTTGTATTTTACACAAGATGATTTTGACGATTATAATGTGTATGCCACAGCGAATAGTTGGCCGCAATTACCTGTAAATAATTTTGACGCGCCAGGCATAGCCAATATCAGAATTACAAAAGTTGATGGTGGCGGTTTGGGGGTTGGTTCGCCGGTTGTAATTACGCCTTTTGCCAATTGGAACGGCCCCGATGCGCGCTGGGAATTATCTTTTCCCGTACCTAACTTTAGCCAGTTTTATGTACATGCCGCCAATCCCGGAAATGTACCATTGCCTGTTGATGGCTTAAATTTTACCGCAGTAATAGATGGCAATACATGTTTACTAAACTGGACCACCTTGTCTGAAAATGAGAACGATTATTTTGATATTCAGCGCAGCGCGGTTGGCAAAGATTTTGTTTTATTAGGCACAGAAAAATCAAAAGCCCCAAACGGAAATAGTGCCGAAAAGTTGAATTATAAATTCACTGATTACGCGCCAATTTTTGGTAGTAATTATTATCGCTTAGCGCAAGTCAGTTTGAATGGCACTAAAAAATATTCGAACATTGTTCAACTAGTTTGGGGCGATAAAACGATTGTAAAAACATTCCCGAATCCTGTGAACCAAATACTGAATATTGAAATCGAAGCAAGCAAAAAAGCCAATTTTGATATTCGCATTTTAGATATGAGTGGGCGCGTAATTTTATCAAAAAAAGAAAACGGCTTGCAAGGAAAAAATACTTTTCAAGTTGATGTGCATTCACTGAGTGCGGGTATTTATTCTGTTGAAGTTTTGGAGAATGGGGTTTCTGTTTATGTGGCGAAGTTGCGGAAGGAGTAGAATTATTTTGATTTTTTTGATATTGGTGGAGTCTCTTTTTGGGGTACCAAGTTTT
>JBBSPP010000365.1:0-3683 GCA_038258625.1 Chitinophagales bacterium | reverse complement strand
ACAATAGCGGGCGGTTATAACCTCGAAGATTTTGCGAGCTTACAAACTGCGGCATTAGGGTCAAGATTTTTGGGTAGTATTCGGCACGAGGCAGGTTTTAGTAGTATGCCCAAAGGGGGCGGAAAATTGGATGATTGTCAGATAAAAAAAATTGAGATTTGGGTGGCAAATGGTGCTTTGAATAATTAAAAAATAATTGTAGGAAATGAAAAATATAAAAGAAATCATAGTAGGGGTTTTACTATTTGGTATTGTTATAGCCAGCATAATATATTGGCAAGCTACCAAAGAAGTGGAAGACCCAACCAACGTAAAAGCCGCTGCCACAATGCGTGTGGACGAACTGATGGCGAGAGACGAAGCGGATATTAAAGCTATAAATGGTGAAATTATTGAAGTGACGGGTATCGTGCTGGCCAATGAAACCGATGCAACGTCGAGCACAATTTCATTAGGCATGAATGAAATGGAAGTGATTGTTTGCCAAATGGATGATCGACATTTAGAAAATATGAGCAAGCTTACCAAGGGGCATTTCGTAAAGTTTCGTGGCAAGTTAACTGGGCAGGATTTTGATGAAATGATGGGTAAAACCATTCAAATGAAAAATTGTGTATTGGTAACGCAATAGTTTTTAATTTCCAAAAAAATTTAAAATAATACTACATGAAAATAGTTACAATAGGCTTGTTGTGTTTCATTACACTTGCAGCATCGGCAGATAAATATCTTACCAAAACAGCAAAAATTAGTTTTTATGCATCCGGTGGAAGCGAAAAAATTGAAGCCGATAACCGCGCCGTGGGTGTACTGTTAGATTCAAAAACAGGTGCATTGCGTTTTTTACTTTTAATAAAAAGTTTTGTCTTTGATAAAAAATTAATGCAAGAGCATTTTAATGAAAATTATCTCGAAAGTGGCAAATATCCCAAAGCAAGTTTTGACGGGCAGGTGATAGATTTTGATAAAATAAATATGGCCAAAGATGGCAAGTACAACGTGAAAGTATCAGGCAAATTAACCATACATGGCGTTACAAAAAGTGTAAGCGAAGCGGGCGTGCTGTTGGTGCAAAATGGCCAGCCAAATTTGACGTCAGCATTTTCAATAACCTTGGAAGATTATAAAATAAAAATACCTGGTGTTGTAAAAGATAAAATTGCAAAAGATGTGAAAATTGAAATCGATGCAAATTTGAAAAAAATGTAGCCGCGAAACAAATTAATTTTTATTCCCCCACTCCAAAAAATAATCCCCTTGAAAAAACTGATATACTGTATTTTTTTGATCATGCCCTTTGGTGCACTTTCGCAAGTGGTTGATGAGCTAGACGAGCTAATGGCCACCGCCGAACCTACCACCGAGTATGTCAATAATGCATTTAAAAGCACCCGAGTTATTAACGGCCACTCGATGGAAATGCTGGGCGAGGGTGTGTTGGATTCTCGTATTTTACACAGGTTTGGTATGGTAAAAAATGGTTTCAAAGATATCTTTGGGTTGGATATAGCTACCATGCGTATTGGTTTTGATTATGGAATTTCCAAAAATCTTACCATCGGCATTGGGCGCAGTACATTCTTAAAAGAGTTTGATGGCTTTGTAAAATATAGAATTGCGCATCAGCAAACGGGCAAAAAAAATATTCCTGTGTCGGTCATTGTGGTGCCGGGTATTACTATTCAAACTTTACCTTTTAGCAATTCCGTACTCAATGATTTTGAAAATAAATTGGGCTATTACGGGCAGGTGATTATCGGGCGAAAATTTAGCCGAAGTATTACGGTACAACTTTCGCCGACGTTCGTACATAAAAATTTGGTGCCGTTGGCAATTGACAAAAACGATTTTTTTTCTATTGGCATAGGTGCACGAGCAAAAGTTTCCAATCGCGTAGCCATCGTGGCTGAGGCGTTTCCTAATTTGTATGGCGCGCGCACAGGCTACAATTTTTTACCCCTCGCTTTGGGCATTGATATTGAAACGGGTGGCCACGTTTTTCAATTACACATTTCCAACTCGCGCGGCATGAACGAAAAAGCCGTTATTACCGAAACGCTCCAAGATTGGGGCAAAGGCGAAATACAAATGGGCTTTAATTTATCCAGAGTTTTTACGGTTAAGAAAAATACGAGTACGTCGTTTTAGTAAATACCATCCGTTACTTCTTAGCTAAAGATTCAGAGAAGATTAGCATCTTTGGCTGCGTTTAAAACAAATGAACCGCCTGTTAATCAGTTCATAGTATTAACAATTTCATCCTTAATAATTGTCTGGACACTTTAATTTTAAAGCATGTCAAGATTTTTAATCATACTTTATTTACTTTCTTTTTCTATAGGTTTGAAAGCGGTTAGCCACAAACTGGAATATCAGCTTATTCATATTACTCAACCACTAAGGGAGCAACCGTACGTTTATGTTGTTGGCGCTTGCCATTTTAAAATAACTAATTTGCCATCAGGTGTCAAAACTATTCGTTCAAAAGATAGCCTCTTTACCGTTTCGCACATTTTAGATTCCGACTCTTTTATGATTTCTGTAGAGAAAAATTTTTGGCAGGATGATATGGCTGATATTATAGAACAGTATCGATTGGCAGAATATACATTTTTAGAAATTACCGCTCAGAATGGAAAAGTGTTGGAATGGAAATTGCCAGTACGTTTTTTGCCAGATGTAATGATAAGTTTGGAGTGCTCCACGTATAGTTGCAATGAAAGTATTGCTTTCGAAAACGATACTATTGGAATTGAAAATATAGAAAAGTTTCGCGCTTTCGCGCAATGGGATTTGCCAAATTATGTTCGTCAACGCTACAGATTTCGAGGACATGCGCGTGCGGAAGTTCAGTTTAAAGGAGCCAAATTGCAAACGCTAAGTTGTTGGAATGATACCGGTGATCGATCTCGGGAATTTGATTTTAAAGAGTGTGATTATCCTTATGTAGATGTGCTCGTGGAATTGTCAGAACGCTACATGCCAATGACCGATTGTTTTCCGAGAGCGGGTCGTGTATTTTTTTCAAAAAAACAATGGACGAAAATCCGATTCATCAATCCATTTTTTGATAAAGATTGAAATGATTTTGGTAGGCGAGTTTGATAATTCTGAAAAATCCAGAACAATCATTAGGAAAAAGTTCCAATCATTTTCAAATATGCGGATGCTAATTTTTTTATAAAAAAAAGAAATATGAAAAAAATCCTGACCTTAACGGCAAGATTTTTTTTGTGCAATACTTTCAACCATTGCGTAAACTCCTTACTTCGGTAAGATTTACTTTTGGCAAATTGCTATGAACAAACAAGAACTACACGATAATTTTCAGGAGATTTTTAATGAATTAAACGCCGAGCAAAAAGAAGCCGTAGAGCAAATTTATGGCCCGGTGATGGTGATTGCTGGTCCTGGCACGGGCAAGACGCAAATCCTCTCGGCGCGCATTGGCAATATTTTATTAAAAACTGATGTCTATCCCGATAATATTTTGTGCCTCACTTATACCGATGCCGGGCGTGTGGCCATGCGCCAACGCTTGCAGGCTATGATTGGCGCCGATGCGTACCGCGTGGCGATTCATACGTTTCATAGTTTTTGTAGCCAAATAATTTCCGACAATCCTAGCTTTTTTAATAAGCCCGCGCTCGATCCTGTTTCGGAGTTGGAGCGAATAGAAATTT
>JBBSPP010000364.1:0-3695 GCA_038258625.1 Chitinophagales bacterium | reverse complement strand
CAAATTCAGATTCTATAATTAGCGATTTGGCATTCGCCGTTTCTATATAACCAGAAATTTGCGCTTCCAAGCCAAGTACTTTTGCCATTTCAATAATTTCTTGGGCGCTGTTTTTATCCGTATAAAATTCCAATCGTTGCCCCATATTAAAAACCTTATACATTTCTTTCCAATCTGTATTGACTGCTTGTTGTATGCGAGTAAAAATTTCGGGGGCAGGGATTAAATTATTTTTTACAATGCGAACATTGTCTGGTAAGTAATGCAAACATTTTGTCTGCGCACCACCGCTGCAATGAATGATTGCATGAATATTATTCGACAAATTTTTCAAAACTTTTTTTACCAAAGGCGCATACGTTCGGGTAGGTGACAAGATTAATTTGCCAATATTTTCCATCGTATCAGCAGTGTCGGTCAGTGCGTATTTTCCATTAAAGATTACATCGGTATTCAAATGTGGGTCAACTGCTTCGGGGTAATCAGAGGCATATTTTTTCTTTAGCAAATCATGGCGTGCACTTGTGAGGCCATTACTGCCAATGCCGCTATTATATTCTTTTTCATAAACAGCTTTTCCAAAAGATGCAACCGAAACAATTACATCCCCTGCTATTACTTTTTGGCTATCAATAATATCGCTTCTTTTCATGCGGCCCATCATGGTGCCGTCCACAATTATTGTGCGCACGACATCCCCTACATCCGCAGTTTCACCACCGAGGAAACGAATTTCTACGTCATACTTTGCCATTTCGTCAATAAACTCTTGTGTGCCATTTATAATTTCCGAAATCACTTCGCCCGGAATAAGAGAAGCATTCCGACCAATTGTACTGGTGTAAGTAAATGGCCCGGTAGAACCCACACATAGCATATCGTCTATATTCATTACCAACGCATCCTGCGCAATGCCGCGCCATACTGAAATGTCGCCCGTTTCTTTCCAATACAAATATGCCAATACACTTTTTGTGCCAGCACCATCCGCGTGCATAATGTTGCAAAAGGCATCATCGCCGGCCAAATAATCGGGATAAATTCTACAAAAGGCTTTTGGGTAAAGCCCTTTATTTAAATCTTTTACGGCCTCGTGTACGTCTTCTTTGTCGGCACTTACGCCGCGTTGTTTGTATAAATTGCTCATTGGAAGGGCGAAGATAGTTTTAAGACACTAGACGTTATACGCTAGAGGTTAGATTTTATGCTTCGAAAAAAAGTATCTGCAACATTCTAAATCATAATACTTCGTCTTTTATTAAGAAAAATTTACAACCGCCTCGCAATTGCAAACCCTACTTTTGTGCCGTGCTGAAACGGATAACTTTCATACTAATAATGTGTACCTGCGTAGGTAATGCTTATGCCCAAAAATATATAACCGGCATGGTCGTGGATAGTGCGTTTGGCAAACCCATGGCGAGTGTAAGCATAGAAAATATTACTACCAAAAGTGGTACGAAAACGAATTATCGGGGCGCATTTAGCATTGAAGTAAGCAATGATCATTATCTAAAAATTTCATACACCGGGTACAAGCCGCGTATTATTCGTATTCGTGATGTTGATGAGATGGATTTTTTGAAGGTAGAACTTGCCATTGGTCGCGTACAGTTAAAGGCAGTTACTATTAGTAAGCCACTTACGCCTTATCAGCAAGATTCTGTAGAGCGCGCTAGGATTTACGAAGATATTTTTAATTACGAGCAAGAAAAAAGTGCCATGAGCCCCGTAACATCCATCTACCAAAAGTTTTCGCGCAAGCATAAAAATCAGCGACAGTTTAAAGCTCAGGTAATTAATACCGAAAAACAAAAATTTATCGACAGCCGCTACACGCCCGAAATGGTGGCCGACATTACCAAACTCACCGGCGATAAAATTGCCTATTTTATGAATGCCTATCCCATGGCTGATGATTTTGCCCGCACTGCCTCCGAGTTAGAAATGCGCATGTGGGTGCACTATAATTGGGAAGATTATAAAAATAAAAATCAACTTAAAGAGTAGGATGCAGTAAGTCGTGATTTGGCTATATTGATTTGTGCAATTTCTTTTGTTATGGTTTTTGCTAAAATGTGGACTCCTTTATCTTTTAAATATTATTATGGGTAGCAAAAATCAAAAGCTGCGAACCCTCCTCAATCGTTATAAAAAACTAATCTTTGCCGCGTGCTGTCCATAGATAGAAAGATAAAAATCCCCGAAGGAAAATATGTGTATTTCGCCAGCGATTTTCATTTTGGCATCCCCGACGAGAAAACGAGTCGTGAGCGCGAGCGTGAAGTTTGCAATTGGTTAGATAAAATAAAAACGGATGCGCATTGTGTTTTTTTGATGGGCGATATTTGGGATGCTTGGATGGAGTATAAATTAGTTATACCAAAAGGCAATACACGATTTTTGGGAAAGTTAGCCGAGCTGAGCGACAGCGGCATTCAGCTTTTTATTTTCAGTGGCAATCATGATTTGTGGATGCGCGATTATTTTCAGCAAGAATTTAATGCCGAAGTTTTTCATGAGCATTGCACGTTTCAGTTTAATGAAAAAATAATTCACCTTGGCCACGGCGATGGCATTGGCCCGGGCGATAAAAAATACAAAATGCTCAAATGGTTTTTGCGCAATCCAATCTGCCAATGGCTTTATAGGCAAATACACCCTGATGTTGGATTGCGCATTGCGCGCTACTTTAGCGAGCTTGGCCCTAAGCATAAATATGATGATATGAAATTTTTGGGCGCCGATAAAGAATTTCAGCTGCAATACGCCAACAGCCTTTTAGCCCAAAATCAGTATGACTATTTTATTTTTGGCCATCGGCATATTCCCAACTCAATTCCGCTGAATGAAAAAAGTACTTACGTAAACCTGGGTGATTGGTTGAGTTATAAAACCTATGCGAGATTGGGAGATAAGTTGGTGCTTTTTGCAGGTGAGCCTGTTTTATAAATTTAAAAAATTACCCCCTTTAACCAAACGGACAAATTGCTTTGCCCTAAATTTGAATTTTAAGAAATACCCATGATTGATGTATTACTAGGCCTCCAATGGGGCGACGAAGGAAAAGGAAAAATAGTAGATTACCTTGCCAAAGATTACGACATAATTGCACGCTTCCAAGGCGGCCCAAATGCAGGCCACACCTTGTATGTAAAGGATACAAAGATTGTTTTGCACACAATTCCATCAGGCGTTTTTCATGATGATATAATAAATGTAATTGGCAACGGCGTAGTAATTGACCCAATTACTTTAAAAAAAGAACTCGAAAATATTAAGGAACACGGCGTGGATCCGGTGAGCAAAATATTAGTGAGCGACCGCGCGCATATCATTTTGCCTACTCACCGCGCGTTAGATAAAGCGAACGAAATTGCCAAGGGCAAAGACAAAATTGGCAGCACGCTAAAAGGAATTGGGCCGACTTATATGGACAAAACCGGCCGCAACGGCATCCGCGTGGGCGATGTTCATAAAGATGATTTTGTGTGTAGGTATAATAAACTAAAAGAAAAGCATAGCAAACTGCTCGGCCAAATGGGTTTTGACGAAGACCTAGCGCCATACGAAGAAGGATTTTTTGAGGCGGTCGAAGTACTAAAATCTTTGCAAGTAATTAAAGCAGAATACTACCTAAACAAAGCAATTGCCGATGGCAAAAAAATATTGGCAGAAGGCGCACAAGGCATGAT
>JBBSPP010000363.1:0-3702 GCA_038258625.1 Chitinophagales bacterium | reverse complement strand
ACCTTATATATTACAATTTGTACAATATTTCAAAGAAAATAGAACGCGGTAACATTAATGTGGTGCTACTCTCGCCCCCGTGCGGCGAACCTCCGCTAGCCTGAGTGGCACCTTCGGCAATTATGTTGTTCTGAATATCAAACAGATTTTTTATACCCAGCTGTATTCGAATCTTGTTCTCCATCAAACTTTTGGATAACGAAATATTAGAAACATGCAACGGTTTGCTCATGGCAAAACTACCGTCGATAAAATAGATTGGTTGGTTAGCCGTGTAGCGGTAAAACGTATTCAACCGCACATTTGCTTTGGGTATATGATAGGAAGCCGAAGTGAGAATTTCGCTAAATGTATTGGCAGGTAGGCCTGTACTTTCGAGAATCAACGTGCGTGATAAACCAAGGGAAGCTTCAACTCGATGGGAGCTATATTTTAGCTTTACCAAGGTTACAAAATTGGCAAAATCAGCAATATTAAAATACTGCAATTCGTTGTTGGCCACATTAATTGTCTTCAACGATATTTTGTCTTGCAACAAATTGTACATGGCAGTCCCTTCTAGCATAACAGCTCGTTTTTTTCCTACATCCCATTTTTTTTCGCCCGACACTTCGGCATGTAAGCCTTGCTCTTGTTTCAAGTTTTCATTGCCCAATATTCTATGATTATTATCAATAAATTCCAAGTACAACTCTTTTATAGTGGGCGTGCGGTAGCCTTGAGCAAATGATGCGCGGTAATGCAATGTGCTAGTAGGGCTATATTTTAGGTGCAGGCCGTAGCTAATATTTTCCCTAAATTTTGAGTGCATATTGATGCGAAACGATGGCATGATGCTCAAATTTTTTATTTGATAACTGGCAGAGGTAAACAACCCAAGTTCCGACATTCCGCGCGAACCATCCGCCACTTTGGTGCTTTTAGATGTTTCGTGGTTGGCTTCGTAGCCTAGTATAATATCTGTTTTTTTGAAACGTGTAGAATTTATAGCGCCCCGAAAATGGTATTGATAAAAAACCGAAGTATCCTGATCTTCAATATCATTTGTTAGCCGGCTTTCCAATGAAACCAAATCTTTGTAGTATTTATTTTTTTTTCGATTGTAGATAGAAACGGTATTTTGGCTTTTAAAATATTCATTATTTCCAAGCACTTTGTCAAAATTTAGGGTGTTACGAATACGATTGGTAATGTAATAATCATCAAATGCAAAAGCTTTGAAAGGTGTAATAGATGGCACGCCTCTATTTTCAATTACTTCGTTTAGGTAAAAAGAATAGAGGCTGAGCTCGCCATTTTTTATTTTGTATTGGTAAGATAAATCTGCATTGTACTGAATTTTTGGTTTCCATAGTAGCCATCGGCTCAGGGTATCAAATGGTGTCCACCCCTGAAACATGTTTCGCCCGGCAGATATTTTTACATTGTGCTTTTTTCTTTTAAAACCAGCATCAGCCGCTACATTAAACCGGATCAAATTATCCATGTACATGCGTAAACCTAGCTCCGTTTTATCTCTGGCTTCCTTAGTAATGATATTGATGACCCCTCCCAATGCGTTGCTACCGTACATTACACTCATTGGGCCTTGCACGGTTTCTATCCGTTTTACATTATTAATGTTTATTTGGTTAAGATCTATAAAGCCAGCTTCGCTGCCATTTAGTGGCACACCGTTCAATAATATTTTTACATTTTGTGCGCCTATACCGCCAATATTATTTGATGCGCCCAGAATATTATCGTTGCTCACAAATTGATTCATCTCAAATTGCAGCACATCGGTTAGGCTTACGGCGGCACGTTTGGCAATTTCGGCCTCCGAAATTGTATGTACTTTGTAAATAGAATTGCTACCCAACACAGCATTTACTTGCCCTGTAACTACGGTAGTTTTTAGATGCGTACTTTTTGGCTGCATAGGTAATGTATAATAGTAACCATAGTTTTTCCATTGCGCAATGTCTTGCGTAAGCACGGTGGTATCTTTTTCATACCCCAAAATACTGCAAGTAATGGTGATAGGAAAACGTAAATCGCTCAATACGGCAATGCCATTATTGTTAGATTGTATGGCTTGCTGCTGCCCATTTTTATCTTTACAAAAAATATTGACACCTTCAATGGCTACTGAGCTTTCTTCATCTACAACTCGCAGCTGTATATCTTGCGCAAAAATACTGTTGGCCATAAAGGCCAACAGTATTGTAATCCTTAAAAATTTAAAATTAGGTATCAAGATATTTTTGCTGGGCTTTTCAAGAAACGCAAAGTTAAAAATTAACGCTGCGTCAATTGAGAAAGGACTATCTTATAACAGTCATTTTTTTGTGCACAGCACCAGTTTCATCCTGCAGGCTTACTACGTAATTGCCCGTTGGCAAGTTGGCCGTATTTAGTTGCAAGGCGTTCAAACCAGTCGTAATTTTTTGTACTTGATTTATCACAACCTGACCATTCAATGCTGTGACGGTTAATCGTGCCTCGGTATTTTCTTTGGCGTTCAACAAAATATTGACTTGCGTAGTGGCCGGATTTGGAAAAATTTCTAAGGCTCCCAGTGTTTCGTAATCTTTCACCGCTACTGGTGAAGACCCCATGTTGCGATAGCGAAATTTGATATTGCCATTCATACTACCTCCAAAACCTAAAAATTGCAATTGATAAACACTATCATTTTTTGCCGAAATAAAATAAGAAACAGAATCGGGTATTAAGTACATAAATGATCCCAGATCAAAGGTTTTCCAATCGTAGCCAATGGTAGTATATGGGTTATTTTCCCAATTATTAATCCAAGCTGGAGCTGGAGCAAAAATTGGAGAAAATATATTCTTATAATCGGTTTGAGCTACATCTACGTCAATCATATTTGCTTTCGCAACTGCAGTTCCTCTATTTGTAAGTACGCCCTGAACAGCGCGCCATGCCGACTGCGGCCCGGCAGGTATGTAAGTAGGGTAACCTACAATTTGAAAATCCCAAGTGCTAATGGCAGGCTCTCTGTCATAGGCCGCGCCACTGTCAATATTAAAGTAGGCAAAAATTCTATCATTATATCCGTTGGCTTTGCTCAGTGTAAATGCAGTTTGCGTAGGAATTGATGGAGATAAAGATTCAATTCTAAATGCCCAATCATAGGTAAATGGGTTCATAGAGTCTATAGCGAATTTATAAAATTTTCCGCCTGTTTCTATTATAAAAAGTCGGGTGCCTAAAAATTTGTGCGTCAAAAACTGGTCGTACGTGCCCCAACCAAAATCCACCACGCTGCTGCTTGGCACATCATTAAAAGCACCTTGATACCAACTTTTATCTCCGTTATACAACAACGCGCTGCCTAAAGTATCGGCTTGCGTTACACTATCCCAAGCTGTAATGGGTCGATTGATATTGTAAACTCTGGTAAAAAATTGAGTAGAATTTCCTTGTTGGTTTGCAAAAACAGAAGCACTGTCTTTTCCATTCATTGAAAATGCAATGTGCCAATTGCTAGCGGGGGATGTTTTTTGCACGCCTGTGCCCATACCATAAAATATATTATTACTGTAGCCAGGCCCCATGGATACGGAGTCGGTAACCCATTGCGCCGAAACTGAGGTGTAACTTAAAACTAAAATTGTGAGTACTTGTAAAACTTTTTTCATCTTTTATTATCTTTTTTTATTAATTATCGCACAAAAGTAAAACCGCCTAAATGGT
>JBBSPP010000362.1:0-3705 GCA_038258625.1 Chitinophagales bacterium | reverse complement strand
GTAGATCCTTAGATTAGTTGAAAGTGGAGAATTGAACATTGATAGTTTAAAATCCTTGCGGTATAATTCAAAAATCATCATTCATAATTACATTCTGCCGCTAAAAATGACTCATCTCCTTTTGCACCCCATTTAAGATGGCATTAAGATTGTATAGCACTACATTTGGCACATAAATTTTTAGCTTATGAACCTCCAATTTTGGAAGAAAAAAGAGACCACCAACGAAAAGAAAAAATCGGCCGCACGCGAATGGCTCGATGCGGGCATTTTTGCCGTGGTTGCGGCTACGCTAATCCGTACATTCTTATTTGAGGCTTACACCATACCTACACCGTCCATGGAAAAATCATTGATGGTCAATGATTATCTTTTTGTAAGTAAAATGCACTACGGCGCACGCATTCCTATGACGCCGCTTTCCTTTCCGTTTGTACATAATATTATGCCAGTGATTGGCGGCAAATCGTATAGCACAGCCGTGCAATGGGATTACAAAAGGCTTCCCGGTTTTGGCAAAATTGATCGATATGATGACGTGGTTTTTAATTATCCGCAAGACACTGTTTGGAATAATAGCCGCCCAATTGATAAAAAAGACAATTACATTAAGCGCTGCGTGGCCATACCGGGCGATAGTTTGCAAATCATTAATCGTGTGTTATACATTAATGGTCAAAAAGGGTACAATCCGATGTTCAAGCAGTTTAATTATTATGTATCTACTTCGCAGGGTAATCCCGTAGATGAAGAAATTTTATCCGATTTGGATATTTATCCAAATACTGATTATTTCAACGTGTCAAAACCTTTTGAGTTTTCGCTAACTGATGGCGACGTGGAAAATTTAAAAAAAATCCCAGGCATTAAAATCGAATTACAAACGGAAAAAGAAGGTGTACGAGATAGCCTACCTGGCTACGGAATTTTTCCGCAGGACCCAAGCAATTTCCCCTTCAACGTAGATTTTTATGGACCCATTTGGATTCCGAAAAAAGGGGTTACTATCAATATTAATCCGAGCAACATTGCACTGTATGTAACTATTATTCGGCAGTACGAAGGGCATACGTTAACCGCCGATGGCAACAATATTTTGATTGATGGCAAGGTGGCTACACAATATACATTTGCCATGGATTACTATTGGATGATGGGTGATAACCGTCACAATTCTGCTGATTCTCGTTATTGGGGCTTTGTACCCGAAAATCATATTGTGGGCAAAGCATGGTTTATTTGGATGAGTTACGGGCCAAAAGGCATTCGTTGGAATCGGATTGGCCGCAGCATTAAGGCGTTGGAGAAATAGTATATTTGTTTTCCGAAAGACGCATTCATATTTTTAGCGTTGATAAACTTCATTTTTTACTTCACAATGATGGAATAACTAAACTGAAATTTTAAGATTATCGAATTTATATTTGATACTCTATGCGGTTAATACTTTTTATATTTTTAGCAAGTACAATGATTGCTTGTGTCGATTCTCCAAAAAATAATTCTGCCGAAACCCTTGACTTAACAAAAAGTGACGAAGAGCAAATTCAGCAAGGGCGCGTATTGTTCAGTGCCAATTGCAAATTGTGCCACTCGTTAGATGTTTCTCAACCTACTGGTCTTGCGCCAGTGTTGGATAGCGTAAGCCATCATTGGCAGGATGATGATTTAGCAAAATATATTAAAAATGCCCCAGCCATGATGCAATCTACTGAGCACTCTCGCAAGGTTTATCGTGATTGGAAAGACAAACCGCAGATGCCTCCGTTTGCAGGTTTATCTGAGGCAGAAATTAAAAATATCATAGCCTATCTTAAAAGTGAAACCTAATTATATAACGAGTATGGCACAAAATTTGAACTATATATAAAAACACATAACATAATGAAAATCACTACTACCCTACTACTACTACTTTTTTCAACAATATTCTGTACTGCTGATAACGAATTTCTTACTGAGGGATTAGCTTGGAAGCAAAAAGGGAATATGGTTGAAGCTTATAAGCATTTTGAAAAATCTTTTGAAATGTATCCCAACGATATACAATCACAAACAGAATTTGCCAATGCGGCCTATGAATTGCAACGTTATGTAAATGCGATACCTGTATATGAAAAAATGCTAAGCGCGGATAAAAAAAATATACAGGCGCTTATACGGCTGGCAAAAATGTATAGCTACTCTTCGCAAAAATATAAAACGGTAGAGTATGGCGAGCGAGCTATAAGATTAAAACCAACTACAGACGAACAACTGATGACTCTTGGTGACGCTTTTTACTTTGTAAAAAATTATCCGCAGGCTATAAAACTTTATACTGCCATTAAAGATCAGGATGCGGTGGTGATGCATAAAATTGCAAAAGCTTATAGCAAAATGGGAAGCCACAACTCGGCGACAAACAGTTTTGAAAAATTAATTGCCGCCAAGAAAAAACCGAATGCGTCAGTACATTTTGAGTATGGCAATTCGCTATTCCAAAATGGGCAATATAAGGAAGCAACCACACAATATCTCAAAGCTAAAGAACTTGGTTTTTATAACGTGCTTCTTATTAATCAAAGCATCGCGGGCGGATTCATGGCATTAAAAGCTTATGAACCAGCGTTAGAATTTTTTCAATACGCAAAGCAAAGCGATCCTTATAATAAAAACTTGAATTTGGATATTGCTGATTGTTACATCAAACTTGGAAAATTTAATGACGCCCGAAAAGTGATTTCTGATTTACAAGAAATCTATCCCAATGACGGTGATTTGATGTACAATTTTGCTATGGTTTATTACAAGCAAGGAAACTCAGCAAAAGCAGAAACCTATTTTACCAAAGCGTTTGAAATGAAGCCATCATTAAAAAGTTTGCGCTACACAAAAAATCCGTTTTAATTTTTAAAATTAGGTTGGCTCTTGCCCCTATAATTTAATCACTATCCTGATCAAGCGTAAAACTAAATGTAGTACCATCACCCAAATGGCTGCGACAGTTGATGGTATGTTTGTGTGCTTCTACTATATGTTTTACTATGGCAAGACCTAGACCATTGCCATGCTTATCCATAGTACGAGCATCATCCGTTCTGAAAAAGCGCTCAAATACGCGCGGAGAATGCTCCGCAGAGATTCCCATTCCGTCATCAGTTATTTCTATTAGTACTTGCCTTTTGTCAATTTTATAAATGCCTGCTAGTACATTACCTCTTTTTTTGCCATACTTTATGGCATTTTGGATAAGATTTATCAAAACTTGCTCAATACGCACAGCATCAGCCCAAACCATAAAATCACCTTCACAACCTTTTTTTATGGATAACGTAATTTCTTTTTCGTCCGCCATCGTTTTCAATTCGATAAAAATTTTCTTTATTTTTTTCTGAATGCTAAACGATATTTTTTCAAGGCGAATGCGTTGGCTTTCGTAGTGCGAAATTTCGCGGAGGTCGTCCACCAATTCACTCAGCCTATCTGCACTGTTCGATGCGTTTTGCAAAAACTTCATGTTTACTTCGGGGTTATTAATTTCGCCATCAAGCAGTGTAGAAATGTAGCCTTGTATAGAAAAAATAGGCGTGCGAAGTTCATGTGCTAGGTTCATTAAAAACTCTTTTCTAAAACTTTCGTTGTTCTGCAAACGCGATATTTCTCCACGTTTTTCTGATGCCCATTTTACCACATCGTCTTTTACATCATCAATTGTTTTTTCTT
>JBBSPP010000361.1:0-3709 GCA_038258625.1 Chitinophagales bacterium | reverse complement strand
TAGAAGACGGTGCCTTCATAGGAAGCCGATGTATTGTTGTAGAAGGTGTACACGTGGGCAAAGAAGCTGTACTTGGCGCAAACGTAGTGCTTACCCAAAGCACCAAAATAATTGACGTAAGCGGCGCAGAGCCGGTTACGTCAAGTGGATACATCCCGCCCCGCTCGGTAGTGATACCGGGCAGTTACGAAAAACAATTCCCCGCAGGAAAATTCCATGTAGGTTGTGCTTTGATTATTGGTAAGCGCAAAGAAAGCACCGACCAAAAAACAAGCCTCAACGATGCGTTGAGAGAGTTTGGGGTTAGTGTGTAGTTTTTAATGCTTAAATTTTTATACAAAAACCATATAATATGATGTACATACCACATAATAAATGGAACATTCCACATTATATATGGAATATGCACTTTAAAAAAGTGTAATTACCATATAATATATGGAATATGCCTTTTAAAAAATGGAACGTTACATTTTTTATAGTGTATATACACTTCTTCGTATGGAATGTGCATTATAATATATGGAATTAGTGAATTTAAATCCTACAAAACATTGCCATGGGCGCACCCAAACTAGCCGATACCCAAAAAGACGTAGCGCAAATAAATATAAAAGCTTGGTTGCAAAAGCACAACGGCGAGCGCAAACTAAGCCTAGCCTGTGTTGGTGTTACCACCTATACGCCCTACAGGCAGCATGTTGGTCATAAGGCCAACATGGGCTACGTTTAAAAAAAATAGAAGGGCAGAGTTTTGTTATTGTAAATATCTGACGGGCACTAGAAAAGAGTATAATTTGAGTACCCTAAACAGTGTCAAATAGATAGTTGTAATTTGCGGAACGCGGAGGCGAGTGTATTTGGTGGCGAAGGTGAACTGGAGTAAGTTGTATTATATTTTTACTACTAAGAATCACGTTTTACTTCAGCGTTTTCCTATAAAAATGAAATCGTAATTAAACCTTATACCCCAACAATTTAGCTGAAAAATAATTCAGCATTTGCTCCACTTCGGAGTATTTGTTTTCAGCCACCTTTACATCGGTCAGCCTCGGCAAATGTTGCGCAAAATAAATTTGGTCATTGCTCATTTCAAACAAACTACTTGCCAATGAATGTGGATATTCAAAGCTTGGGTCAATTTCTGAAATTACCTCAGCCACGATGGCAATCAATTCTTTATAATCCTGAAAAAACAATTTCTTATTTTCTTTGTCCACTTCCTTAGTGCGGTACGCTTTTTTGCCCTCGGCTATTAAAACATTATGCAATTTATTTTCGTCCACATATTTAGTGCTCGGATTTTCTACCGAAGCTGCCACGAATGAATGTATAATTATTTCTAATTTCTTTTTGGGATCAGTTATGTTTACGGTATTGGTTTTTATAAGATAAATTACCCACTGCCAATACCAGCATACCAAATAAATAAGCACGGCATGTTTGTTTTCGAAATATCGATAAACCGATGCTTCCGTTGACTGCATTTTTTTAGCCAATTTTTTAAATGTAAATGCTTCAAAACCAATTTCATCAATTAGTAAAATACTTTGCTTTATAATGTTTTGACCCAATGCAGAGTCTTGCGGGTCTTTAAGGTAAATGCCTTCATTAAGAGAGATAATCGAATATTTACTGACATAGTTTATTATTTTTTAAAGGTAATTTTTCTATCTTACTTTAACGTCATACAATAGTCACATTTACTATTATATACGATAGTAATACTACCATATATAATAGTAATGGTATATTTGTTTTTGTAAATTTTAAAAGATCTAAATTATGAAAACACAATCAAAAGAATCTCAGAACAATTTAACACCCGAGCATGTATTACAATTGTTGCAAGAAGGTTGAGAGATTTGTAAAAAACTTAAAGGCAAACTAGCGAAAGGCAGTTTCCGATGGCTAACATTCTTAACTGTATGGATTCGCGCACCTCGGCCGAGCTATTTTTTGACAAAGGCTTAGTAGATATTTTTAGCATTCGCTTAGCGGGCAATGTGCTGAACGATAATATGTTGGATAGTATGGAATTTGATACCAAAGTGGTGGGCACCAAAATAATATTGTTATTTGACCATACAAAATGTGGGGCCGTGGAGGGTGCTTACAATCAGGTAGATGGGCAAACTCACACAGCTTTTTCAAAAAACACAACCTGCTATCGACGTAGAAAACGAAACCATTGAAAACCGAACAGGCCGCAACGAGACCTTTGTAACACTGTAACCATCACTTATGTAAAACTAGTGATGGAGCAAATAAGAGAGCAAAGCCATATAACTGCCGAGCTAGAAAAGCAAGGCAGCTTAAAAATTATAGGAAGCAAATACGATGTAAAAGTGGCGAAGTAACTTTTCACTGATTTCCAATAATATCCAAACGAACAACTAAACTAAAAAACTTGAACTATGGCAAATAAATTTTATGATTTCAAAAACTTAAAAGGCGACTTATCGGGCGGCGTAGTAGCTGGCGTGGTGGCCTTGCCGTTGGCACTTGCATTTGGTGTACAGTCTGGTTTGGGGGCAATTGCTGGGCTGTATGGTGCTATAATTTTGGGTGTGCTGGCGGCGCTTTTGGGCGGCACCGCCACCCAAGCCAGCGGCCCAACGGGTCCAATGACTGTGGTATCAGCATCCGTGGTTACGTTAGCCATTAGCAAATTTGGAGGCATAGAAAGTGCCTTGCCTATTATATTAATGACGTTTTTTTGGGTGGCATTTTTCAAATATTATTTGGCGTGCTGCGTGTGGGCAATTACATAAAATATTTTCCTTATCCAGTAATTTCTGGTTTTATGACAGGTGTAGGGCTCATCATTATTTTGTTTCAACTCTTTCCTTTCTTTGGTTTGTCTTCGCCAAAATCTACCATAGCAGTAATCCAAAATATTTCGCAAATTTTTACCACAGCGAATATTGCAGCCATTGGTTTGGGGCTGCTAACGATTGTGGTGTATTATGTTTTTCCAAAAATTACAAAGGCCGTGCCTAGCACTTTGGTAGCGTTAATTGTAGCCACCTTGGTTGCTTATTTTTTAAAAATTAATGTCCCGCTTATTGGCGATATTCCGTCGGGATTACCTGCGCTAAAAGTTGCAGGATTTTTTAGCATTCCTGCCGAGGCATACGCAATGATTGTAGAATTTGCAATCGTATTGGCGGCTTTGGGTTCTATAGATTCTCTACTCACATCGGTGATAGCCGACAATATTACCAAGACTCGGCACAGCAGTAATCGGGAATTAATTGGGCAAGGAATTGGCAATGCGGTGGCGGCCATGTTTGGCGGCATCCCGGGAGCAGGCGCTACCAAAGGCACGGTCATAAATATAAATTCGGGCGGCACTACACGCCTCTCGGGCGCTATCCACGGTTTTTTTCTTTTGGTTATTCTATTGGGTGCAGGGTCCTTGGCTGCGTATATTCCCATTCCTGTTTTGGCGGGGATTCTAATTCCAGTGGGCTTAAATATTATAGATTATAAAGCGCTAAAGCATTTATTAAAAGTGCCCCGTGCGGACTCCTTAGTGTTATTGTTGGTGCTGCTTATTACCACTTTTGGGAATTTAATTTACGCTGTGGGCATTGGTATTTTATTGGCATCAGTTCTTTTTATGAAAAAAATTAGCGACCTCGCCGAGGAACGTTCCGAAATAAAATCGTTGGAAGATTCGCATCCCGAATCGCTGTGGGAAGAT
>JBBSPP010000360.1:0-3729 GCA_038258625.1 Chitinophagales bacterium | reverse complement strand
AGCTTTCAAAGAATAGTTCCTCAATACCTATTCGAGAACGGTCTGAATTAATATTTTATTGAATCTCGAACTGACATATAATATAGAAATATTAGAAAAATCAACCCAATATTTTTAACACTCATTGCACTTCCCTTATCTTTACGACTATTAAAAAATCTTACAAATGAAAAAAATATTCGCTATTTTATTGATTTCTTGCCTCGGTCTTCTGGGAGCAAACGAAGCAACTGCTCAACATAACATGGGTTATCATGCACATTCCAATGAAGGCGGTTTCCGCGTGCAGAAAAATAATTACCATCGGCATCGGGCACAGCTTTCATCAAATGAAGGAATGGTATATGGTTTTGCCCAGCCACAACCAAATTCGTGTTGCTCGCAGCAAAAATCTACCTGTTCGCACACTTCCTGCAAAGGACATTCAAAAAAATCTTGTTGCCATGATATGCGCGTTTGTAGTCATCAAAAAAAAGCAGGCTGTTCAAGTTCATGCACTCATGGTGTAGGCAATAGTTGTTGTAAATCTCAAAAAATGTGCTCACACGAAAGTGAGTATATGAGCGAAAACAATTGCTCGGCTAATAAGTGTCAGCATAATTCTTCATCATGTTCATCTAATGCTTCATGCTCAAAATCTTCTTGTTCTCACGGCGGCAGTTCTGCAAAAGCCTGTTGTTCAAAATCAGAACGCGCTAGTTGCACAAAATCAAATTGTGCTCATGGCGCAAAAGCTTCTAGCTGCAAACCAGGTTGCCAAAAAGCATGTTGTGCAAAGTCTGAATCTAGCTGTAAACAAGGTTGCCAAAAAGCATGTTGTGCAAAGTCTGAATCTAGCTGTAAGCCAGGTTGTAAAAAAGCATGTTGTGCAAAGTCTGAAACAAGCTGCAAGCCAGGTTGTAAAAAAGCTTGTTGTAAAAAGGAGCAAAAAAATACTAGCCGATATTATAAT
The DNA here is from genome assembly GCA_038258625.1 of Chitinophagales bacterium. Classification (GTDB taxonomy): domain Bacteria; phylum Bacteroidota; class Bacteroidia; order Chitinophagales; family Chitinophagaceae; genus JAGNRR01. The sequence continues at coordinate 2,777 of JBBSPP010000360.1, read as the reverse complement.
AACCGTTACTAATTTTTTTTCAAAAGAATCTTTAATAAAAAATGCTACCGTTTCGGTAGCATTTTTTGTGTCAAAAATTTTAGATTTTAACTCTGAACGGTTCGCTGCTCAATGCGCTTTTCATAATTAGTACCTTGGAAAATATGTTTTACGTAAATCCCAGGCACATGAATTTCGTTAGGGTGCAACTCCCCTGCCGGCACTAATTCTTCCACCTCGGCAATTGTGATTCTACCCGCCATCGCCATGAGCGGATTAAAATTTCTTGCTGTGTCTTTAAAAATTAAATTGCCATGAGTATCACCTTTCCAAGCTTTTACAATTGCGTAATCACTTTCAAAAGCGCGCTCCATGAGGTATTCTTTTTCTTCGCCGTACATACTAAAAGTTCGTGTTTCTTTTCCTTCAGCTACTTCTGTGCCTACACCAGCTGGTGTGTAAACCACAGGCATTCCATAACCCGTGGCCATGCAGCGGGTGGCTAATGTTCCTTGCGGCACAAGCTCTACATCCAGCTCGCCACTGAGCATTTGCCTTTCAAACTCATCGTTCTCACCCACGTAGCTCGAAATCATTTTTTTTACCTGCCTGCCATGTAACATCAACCCAATACCAAAATCATCAACTCCCGCATTGTTAGAAATGCAGGTCAATCCTGTGACTCCTTTTTTTACCAACGCATTTATACAATTTTCGGGTATGCCGCACAGCCCAAATCCACCCAACATAAGCATCATATTATCTTGTATTCCCGCTATTGCTTCTTCGGCGTTTGCCACTACTTTATTTAGTCCCATAATTTTTTTTATTAATTTATATATCTACAGAAAATTCAATGTAGTTTCCTTTCGTTTTCATAGAAAAACTATTGGACAAATCGCCCTGATAATACTTGCCATGATTATGTTTTTTTATCAATTTTCCTGTAGTTCCATTCGTTAAAGTAACTTCCCACTCACCATCTTCGTATTCTATATCAGTAAATTTTCGGAGGGTATCCATTGTAGAATTTGCGGCAACGTTATACACTGTTTCTATATTATTTGTTTTAATTCCAACCTCTATGGGGAAATTATTTTGATTATCAATATACACACTGGTGTATTTATTCATGTCGCAGGAGGCGAATAAACCTATACATAATACAATAACAATTAAATTTTTCATTTACAAATCTCTTAATTCTTTACCCGTTAAAGATAAAAATACATCTTCCAAATTGGCGGGCTTTACAGCTTTCTTTTTTTCAAAACCGGTTGCAACCAAATCATCAATAAATTGGTCGGGCGTTTTAATTTCTAAAATTTTTCCGCTGTCTATGATCGCAATTCTGTCGCAAAGTTCTTCGGCCTCGTCCATATAATGTGTGGTCAAAACAATGGTTGTGCCGTTGCTTTTTATTTTCAAAATTAAATCCCACAAATTACGCCGAGCTTGCGGGTCGAGCCCTGTAGTAGGTTCATCCAAAAAAACTATTTTGGGTTGATTAATTAAAGTAGTAGCAATAGAAAAACGTTGCTTCTGCCCGCCCGAGAGTTCCTTAAATTTATTCTTCGCCTTCTCTTTCAAATTAACTGTTTCCAATACTTTTATCGGGTCCACTTTTATATTATACAAGCCGGCAAAAAGGTTTACCAATTCTATCAAATTCAAATTTGGGTAGTAGCCCGCGCTTTGGAGTTGCACACCTATAATATTTTTTACAGCATTGGCATCGGTGTCAATACTAAACCCATCGACAATTACTTCGCCGCTTGTTTTTACACCAAGTGTTTCTATTATTTCGAGCGTAGTGGTTTTACCTGCACCATTTGGGCCGAGTAAACCAAAAATTTCACCCTCAATTACATCAAAAGAAATATCGTTTACAGCTGTAAAATCTTCGTATTTTTTTACTAGATTTTTTACTTGGATTATTGGTGGCATTGGTTTGCGTTTATTTGTATCGGGTTAAAGCATTATTTAATATTCATTATTCACTAACAAGGCTTCCTTCCAAATCATAATCATACGCCTTTTCAATTTTTACCATTACAAAATCACCGGGCTGTAATTTCTTTTTAGAATTTACGATGACTTCATTATCTACTTCTACACTATCAAATTCTGTGCGGCCAATGTATCGTCCGGCTTCTTTTCTATCAATAATAACGCGTAAGGTCTGCCCTACTTTTTCTTCGTTTTTCTCCAAAGATATTTCTTGCTGAAAAGCCATTACGTCTTCTGCACGGCGTTCTTTTTCTTCTTGCGGAATATCGTCCACCAAATCGTAAGCGCCCGTATTTTCTTCGTGCGAATAAGTGAAAACCCCTACTCTATCAAAACGAACTTTCTCCAAAAAGTCTTTTAACTGCTGAATATGCTCCAAGGTTTCGCCCGGATAACCAACTATAAATGTTGATCGCAAGGCAATATCTGGATTCCGTTTTTTTATTTCGTCAATCAATTCGTACATATCACTTGAAGTAATTTGACGCTTCATAGAAAGCAACAAATCATCGGCGCTGTGTTGCAACGGCATATCCAAATAATTACAAATCTTTGGTTCTTCTCGCATTACGTCAATAATCTCCACAGGAAATTTGTGCGGGTAAGCGTAATGCAAACGAATCCATTCCAAACCTTCTATCGCACAAAACGCACGCAGTAATTCTGCCAAACGTCTTTCTTTATAAATATCCAACCCGTAATAGGTCAACTCCTGCGCAATCAGCATGATTTCTTTCACACCTTTTTTTACAAGTAAGTTCACTTCCTTTACCAATTCTTCAATGGGT
>JBBSPP010000359.1:0-3730 GCA_038258625.1 Chitinophagales bacterium | reverse complement strand
TTCTATTTTCCAAAAATGCCCTCCCTCTTCGGGTATAAAAGATGACTGATGAATGCCATTATCAATGCGCGGAATCAAATCGGGCTCGTCGAGCTGCGTGAGTAACCCAAGCTGAAGCGCATCTAGCAATAATTCTTTTTGCTGTATGTTTTTGTTTTTCTCTTGGGCATCAGCACCCGTGGCCGAGAGGTTGGCAATGAGCGCAGCGTAGGCTTGCGGTGGCGTATTGCCAATTGCAATTTTAGTATTGCGCAGGGTTTTTAGGGATTCTTTTTTATCAAAATTGGCAGGCGTATTGTTTGATTTTGCACCAATGGCCAAAAATGTTCTGCTCTGCAAAATTTCTTTTTGCCAAATAAGATGACGCTCGGTGGCATTTAAAAAAGTAACGCGCGCATTGGCCACGCCTTGTTTTCTTATATTCTCTTTAATTTTTTTAATATCCTTTTCCACTACCATGGTGAATACCTCGGTCATTATTTCTAATTGGCGCGGATTTTTTGTTTCGCCTATTTCTTTTTCACTCAGCCACCTGCCGCCATAGAAAATTTCAATATTCAAACCCGGGTATTGATGGAGCAATTGGGCTATCCGGCTGATAATAGTTTGGTCTTGAGCCACCGTGTTTTCTTGTACCGTTTGGGCAATATTTTCAATGGAGTGTTCGTTGGCTATAGCTTGCGCGTTTACTAAATTATTTTCCGCCTGAATAAACACACTTTGTGCTGCGGCAGTTGCATCATTTGATTGGGCTAAAATAACTGCGGCATTTTTCGCTGCACTTTCTTTTTGTTGCACATCTTTTTTGGTTGCTTCCAAAGCATTTTTCTCTACCAACCATTGTGTCTTAAAGGCACTTTTACGGGATGCTACTTTCGTAAGTTCGCCTTTGTTATTTTGCAGGTTGTGCTCCATGGATTTCATGTCATGGTTCACCTGATTGAGCTTGGCAGATAAATTTATAATTTGCAATGGACCGTGCTTAAGTATTTCTAATGGTTGTTGCGCTTTATTCAAATCATTCACTATTCTTTGCTGATCTGAACCAATTTGGTTTAGGGCTGCTAATATTTGCTCCCTTTGCTGCATTAATTTATTTTCTTGTTGGTCGGTGCCTGCCATTGCTTGCTCCGTTTTTACAATACTGTTTGTAACGGTATTCAAGCTTTTAGTTGCGGCATTCAATTGTCTATTTGTGTTTACAATATTGGCCTGCGCTTCGGCCAGCGCCTCTACTTTTTTCACCTGCTCGGCGGTAGCAATGTTTAGGTCCTGTGTTGTTGTGGCCAGATCTTGCTCTGCCTGCAATCTACTATTTACATTATTAAGGAATGTTTGGTTAAAACCCTCATCTTTCTCACTTTGCCAAAAAATATTTTTGCCTTCAATTAGCGCATCATACATCCACTCCTCATTATCCACAGGCCAATCTACTGCCAACTTTCTGGAAAAAAGTAATCGCCCATCAAAAGACCATTCTATACTATCCTTACTGTCATCCCTTTTTGAATCCGTACTATTTTCGGTAAAAAGATCGGCGGCCAGTTCTTCATCAATTTCCCAGTTCAGGTCAAATCCATTTTGGGTTTGGCGAATGGTATGTTTATAATCTGCAGGGCGGCTATTGGCGGCTTGGGTATCACCTTTTTTTTCAAGTGGCTTGGCATCTTCCAAAATCACATCAGCCCGCGCTAATTTTTCGGAAGCTACTGTGGCCAAATACGTAGGGTCGTAAAAAGCATTATCATACCACCCCACTATATGATACGTTATTTCATAATTTTCATCCGTTTTTAGGATACTCTTTTTTTCTGTATCGCTGCCCAACGTTAGCCCGCCATGCTCATTTTTTATTTGCGCATCGGCCTGCGACACTTTGATATCATCATGAAATCCAAAAACATTTTTACACTCTGGATAATAGGCGGCAAAAAGTGGTTCTCCATAGCCAAAAGCATGGAGGTTTTTATGATAATTTTCGGTGCCTTTTTTTACAACTTTATCCGAGTAGCGAGTTTTCCATTTTTCATAATCCCAGCATTTTCCTATATAGCGGTACAGCGGATCGCCGGGTTTGTGGGTATTTACCTTATACGGAAATGCATTGCTACCGTCAGGATCGCCAATGGAAAGCACATCACTTTCTATGTAAAATGTTTTTGCAAATTGAGGTATTTCCTCAGGTTTTATTGCTTCTATTATTTTTGAATTTTTTGTGCCTACAATCGTTTCTTTTTTCTCGTTCAAAAATACGCGCCTTTTAATCAGCCACCGATTCGGCGCATCTCGATACGTAATTTTTGATTGGGTAATTTCGGTTTTTCCATCAGCACCTGCAGTACTGGCAGGGTCTTGAATATGAGCGGTGCGCAGGGCGCGAGGCAACGACCAATGCAGATGAATGCCATCTTCCAAGGGATAACTTGTGGCCTCAAAAGGTTTTGAAACCAAATCTTCGCTAACATTGGGCGAGAGCCGCGGCGGCAAACAATCCTCCATGCTGCCCTTGGTGGGTAGCATGGAAAAATCGACCAATTGCCCCGCATAGGAGTTTACCTCATGGTCGTTATTTTTTATTTTGCATACGCGTATTTCTAACGGATATATTATTGCCTTTGTTGTTTTTCTCATGCTGTAGGTACGGTTGGTTGTGGTTTAAAAATTACAGACTCTACGCCTTGTATCATTTGATACCCAAAAATGCCCGGGTGAAAATCGCCGCTAAGTTGGGCGCTGAAATCTTGCGTAAGTTTTTTTATATTAATGGTGCGGTGCTCATCTGATTTGTAGTTGCCCGTAATGTTTATTACATCTTTTGGGTTATCGGCCTTCACGGTTTTTTTATAATCATGTTCCTCCACAGTTACATCGAGCCCAAAGTGCAGCCCCTCGCCTGGCTCTCGAAATAGTATGCTAGTAATTGGTTCAGACACTATGCAAATGGCAATGTTGGGTGCAAGGCGTTCCAACCGTTCAAATTTTAGCGAACGCTCTATAATCGTATTTGGCAAAAAATCTTTTGATTTACTAAAGACAGGATTTATAAAAATTTCTAATCCCGGCCAGCTCGTGAGGGCTTCGCTGCGTATTAAAAAACCGTAACGGTTGTAATTATTCGCTACGTCATTTTTTTTCCAAATTGATGATTCTGATTCATCAGGCTTTTGTGATGATAAAAATTCGCCCAAACTCATGGCACCTTCTAGCAAGGCCGCTATCCAATTTGGGTCAACACTGAACATCCGAATAGACTCCACAGGCAGCATATCTAAATTTGGAATTAGATAATGAAACGGTACATGGTCGAGCTTTTTAATTGCTTCGGTAAAGTTTATAATTTCGCTGGGCAGTGTAATTTCTGTAGCTTCTTGGCGCATTATTTTTTCGTGCCGGTTGAACGGATTACCCAACCGAACCGCCTTTTCTACCACCGCAGATGGCGCATCGAAAACTACATCAAAATCATTTTTAAGAGCACCTAATGTGCTACCAATATTACCCGTATTCAAATTATTGCCGCTGCCAAAAACCTGTTCAAGCACAGCACCTTCGCCAAGCCGTATTTCTTTTTGGCTTAGCTGCCGCTTTAAATTATACAAACTTGTAGAGAAGGTTTTGTTTTGCAAGGCTAGTAATTGGCCTAGCTGCCATGCCGCCGCATAGGATAGATCATACATTTTAAAATCGGGGTCGAACCGATACAACTGGTCTTGGTTGGCGATGTTGCTTT
>JBBSPP010000358.1:0-3766 GCA_038258625.1 Chitinophagales bacterium | reverse complement strand
CGAAATATTTTTTTGAACCCCGACAATGATGTTGCCTGGTTTGACGAATTAATAAAAACTCAAATGGGTCTCTGCCGTGGGTCAGGTGTTTTAGTAAATTTTGACGGCGATTGGAAAATAAAACAATACGTTCTCTCCATGACTATACCCAATGATACTAGCAAAGCAGTTACTTCAATGAAAAGAGGCTTTGACGATAATTTTATAAACAACATCAATCACTAAGACACTCCTAGCTTATTTATAAAACGCTTATTTTCGTCTTTTCCATTGGTAATGAATAGTACTAAAATTCAATCTGCGATCGCTAAAAATTGGCTACCAGGGCTACTTATATTACCAGCTTTCTGTTGGATAATTTACAGATTATACGCCGTAGATATTACGCACGATGAGGCGTGGAGTTTCCACATGGCGTATAAACAGCTCTACAGTAATATGATTGGCACCGCCAATAATCATTGGCTGAATACAATTTTTATTTTCTTTGAGTCAAAAATATTGGGAACAGAAATTTGGAAAATTCGCTTGCATTCGGCGGGGGCTTTTATCCTTTTTTCAGTTTACTTGGTAAAAATTTGCCAGCGTATTCCGAATAAATTTATGAGTTTGGCAACTATACTATTGGTGGCTTACAATACTTATACATTGGATTTCTTCTCACTTGCTCGCGGTTATGGCATGGGTTTAGCTTTCGGCATGACGGCTCTCTATTATATACTCTACACAGAAAAAATACATCGAAATCGCTTACTTATTTACATACTACTTTGCTTTTCGGCCACGGCGGTTTACACGCAACTTTATTTGCTGTTTGCCTATGGATTGTATGAACTTTTTTTTGTTTTTAGATTCAAAATTTTTTATCGAAAAAAATTTATAGAATATATCAAACCGCTTTGGCTTCCTTTTATTTTTTTAGCAGGGGCTGCTTACAATATTTGGTACATCAAAAAAAGCGGCGACCTCAACGAAGGTCAAACTAATGGCTTTTTTGAGGATACAATTGGTGTTTTTTTACAGCGTAGCTATGAGCCTTTTTTAAGTAATTCTATCGCAACGCTAATCGGTATTTTTTTAATATTGGCCTTAGTTCTTTGCATTGCCATTCCCAAAAAACACTTCCAAACTTCAATAAGTAAAACGCTTTGCAAACTCTTACTTATCGCTTTTCTGCTTCACGAGTTTTTCTTCTTTGCACTGGCTGTGCCTTATCCTTTTGGGCGTACCGCATTATATTTTACGGTTCCCCTTTTACTTGCCGTTGGTATTTTTATTGGTGAATTAAATATCGTTTTTATAAAAAAATACATCAGCCCGATGTTACTAATTGTAATTATTTTTTGTCAAGGATATTATATTTTAAAAATAAAAAATATCCATACAACTTACGAATGGTGGATGGGGCAAGATGTATCCGAAGCTTTAGAAAAAATAAAATTGACCGAACAAAGAGATCTTGCCGACCTTTCATTACTATACTATGAAGGGCACAATGGGGTATTCCAAAATTATTACAACCTTCTTAATGGCGATCCAATTTTCAAACGTGTAAATCGAATTCACCTTTTTCATGTACCGGATGATTTTGCGGCTATTGAAGAAAACCCAAATCAATTTGATTATATACTGATACCAGATTATGATAGCGTGCTCAATAAAACTGTTGACTTTATGAGCTATGATAGTGTGGCTTATTACGCAAACATGAAAACGTGGCTTCTTAAAAAAACGAATTAAAATAAAAAACTATGGCACAACTATCAAAAGCAAACTTTGACTTTCTCGAAAAACTACGAATGAATAATAACCGAGAATGGTTTGAAAAAAATAAAGAAGTGTACACCACCCACCATGCAGAAACGATAGATTTTGCAGAAGCCCTACTTAAAGAGGTACAGAAATTTGACCAAATAGAAACACCAACGGGCAAAAAATCTTTGATGCGTATTTATCGCGATGTTCGGTTTAGTAAAGACAAAACGCCCTATAAAACACATTGGGGCGGCGGCTTTACACGCTTGGGCACGGATCGGCGGGGAGGATTTTATTATCACCTCGAAAAAGGAAACACATTTGTAGGCGGTGGCTTTTGGTCGCCCGAAGCAAAAGACCTTCAGCACATTCGCCAGCAAATTGATATGCAGTCGCAACCGTTGCGAAAGGTAATAAATTCAAAGAAGTTTAAAGATTACTTTGGCGAATTGGAAGGCGAAAAACTAAAATCTTCGCCCAAGGGTTTTGACAAAGAAAATGAAAATATCGATTTATTAAATTACAAACAATTTGTTGTGCGGCATCAATTCACTGATAAAGAAGTGTTGGAAAAGGACTTTTACAAAAAATTAGCTGCGGGCTTTAGAAATATGCTCCCACTTTTTGATGTCATGACCGATTATCTCACCACGGATTTGAATGGAGCAAGTTTGCTAAAAAAATAATTATTCTTTTTATAAGTGGGCATAAAGTTTTAGCGTTACGCAAACCTTAGCTAGCTTAATAGCTCGACCACTTTTTTATAAGTAAACCAAGTATTTTTATTAAAAGCGATTATATTCGCCAACCAATATTTATCAAAAAATAAAAAGGAGGATTGCTCGAGTGGTTGAAGAGGCACGCCTGGAAAGCTTGTAAACCAGCAATGGTTTCAAGGGTTCGAATCCCTTATCCTCCTCTTTTTTTTGAAATGGTTGCTAACCCGATAGCTATCGTGGGAATCCCTTATCCTCCTCTTTTTTTTCTCAATGAACGCTTATCAGTATTTGCTTTATTAATTAAATATTGTGCGCAGTTGTACTTTTACGCTCACAATGCCCACAGCCAACAAAAAAGAATTTCTATTAAAAAGTGCTCTAAAGGCAACTGATTTTGAGCATAAACGCACGCTACAATTTGCAATCGCGAAGTATGACGATGCTGTATTGGATGGAAAAGCACAGTACGCGCAGTTGGAAATTGCACGCAAAACTGCTAAAAACAGAAAGTGGGCGGCGTTAGAAAAGCTGGATGAAAATTTGATGCTGTTCGAAGAAAACTTTAAGGCAAAAGGCGGAAAAGTAATTTGGGCTTCGACCATCGACGAGGCCAATGAAGCAATTTTGGAAATTTGTAAAAAACACGAAACCAGAACAGTTGTAAAAAGTAAAAGCATTGTGACCGAAGAAATTCACCTCAACGATTTTTTGGCAAAACATAATATAGTAAGTATCGAAACGGATTTGGGCGAGTACATTCAACAGCTGGATGGGGAATCGCCCTACCATATTGTAACGCCGGCCATGCACAAAAGTAAAGAAGAGATAGCAAAGCTTTTTTATCATAAACTAAATACCGAACCCAACCTAACCCCTACAGAACTTACCTTGGTGGCGCGCAGTAAGTTGCGCTCAAAATATATTGAGGCGCAGGTAGGTATCACGGGTGGAAATTTTTTACTGGCTGATGTTGGCGGGGTTTGCCTCACCGAAAATGAAGGCAACGCCCGCTTGTCAACTGCCTTCCCCAAAGTACATATTGCGGTGGTGGGTATCGAAAAAATGCTTGCGTCAATTAATGATTTGAATTTGTTTTGGCCGCTATTGTCAACTTTTGGTACGGGGCAATGCCTTACGGTTTACAATTCTATTTTCACTGGTCCGCGCCAAGCTAATGAGGTTGACGGCCCCGAAGAAATGTATGTAATCCTGTTAGATAATGGTCGCACCAAATTATTGGCAGACCCTACACTGCGAGAAAGTTTATATTGCATTCGTTGTGGCGCGTGCCT
>JBBSPP010000357.1:0-3767 GCA_038258625.1 Chitinophagales bacterium | reverse complement strand
TTTATCAAATTATTTCATTGTATTTTTTACCGTGTTTTTGCCTACGCTGGTGCATGTGTTTTTATTTACTTCATTGTTTATGTTGTATGGTGCGCTGCGGTCCAAATCTAATTTGGGATTGCTATCCGTAGCCTTGCACTTGGCTATTCCGTTTGTGCTGTATTATTTATTTCAGGGCGATACTTTTTTTGGTACTACCGCAGGTCGTGATGTATATAATGATAGTATGTTCAAAGGGCTGAACTCGCATATCTTGATGAATAGTTTTGGTATGCAATTCCAAAGTATGGATGAGCTAACGACCGCTATTTATCAGTCCAATACAGGTATTGCCGTGATGCGGTTTATAGCGTTTGCTTACACCTATCATTACCTCAATTGGTTTAGCAAAACCGAAGTTATTCGTTGGCACAAAGTTTCCAAAGGTCGCTTTGCTATTGTAATTATAGGTTGGATTGTATCCGTGGTGTTGTATGCCGTGGATTATACGTTGGGTTTTCAGTGGCTGTTTTTGCTCAGTTTTATGCACGTCATGTTGGAGTTTCCGCTGAACTATGTAAGTGTGTTGGGTATTTTTAATGAGTTAAAAATGCGCGTTCTCAAACCTGCCTAAAATAATATTGAATGTCCAAACTCATAGAAATAAAAAATGAACTCGGTGAAAAAAATGCTCGGCTTGTAGCAGTTTCTAAAACAAAACCGAATGAGCAAATTTTAGCATTGTACGAAGAGGGGCAACGAGATTTTGGCGAAAATAAAGTGCAGGAATTGGTAGAAAAATATGAGCAATTGCCCAACGATATTCAATGGCACATGATTGGTCATTTGCAAACGAATAAGGTAAAATACATTGCGCCATTTGTGCATTTGATACACTCGGTAGATAGCCTTAAAGTGCTAAAAGAAATTCAGAAGCAAGCAAAAAAAAGTGAACGAACAATTTCAGTTTTATTGCAAATGCACATTGCCGAGGAGGAATCTAAATTTGGCCTCGACAAAATAGAGTTGCAAGAAATACTAGAATTTTACACCACCCCAAATACAAAATTTACAAACATAAAAATTGCGGGACTGATGGGTATGGCCACGTTTACAGATGATGAAAAGCAAGTAGCCAAGGAGTTTGCTCAATTAAAAGATACATTCACTTTTTGCAAAGAATCATTTTTGCTGAACGATGAATTTCAAGAAATTTCGATGGGTATGAGTGGCGATTATAAAATTGCTATTGAGCAGGGCAGTACGTTAGTGCGCATTGGCTCGTTGCTTTTTGGTGAGCGGTAAAAAGAAACCTTCCATGTTTATTGCCATCTTGCAAATAAACTTGAAAGGTTTTAAGAGCACGGTTTTTACTCCCCTATCAAACCTAACTCCATAGCTTTCCGAACCAAGCCTACTGAGTTTTTTACATTAAATTTTAAAATCAAATTTTTACGATGTGTCTCTACTGTATTGGCACTTATAAAAAGAGCATCGCCAATTTCTTTTGTATTTTTTTCTGCAGCAATTTCTTTGAGTACTTCTAATTCTCGGTCGGTGAGATCGGGGATGATGGCAAAATTCTTTTTTGGTTTTATACCTGCGGTGGCATCATCAAGAATGTCTTTTATTTGCCTGCCCAGGAATTTATGACCAGCGTGTACCGCTCGAATTCCTTCTTCCAATTGGTCAATATCCGTAGCTTTGGAAATATATCCCTTAGCACCTTTGCGTATCATTTTGCGCACAATACTCGGCTCCATGTAAGATGAAAACCCAATGATTTTTAAGGAGGGATTATTTTTAAGCAGCACCTCGGCGCATTCTATGCCATTCATATCTGTAAGACCTACATCTTGTAGCACCACGTCGGGTTGTGTTTTTAGTTCGTTGGGGTGTAATACTTCTATGGCTTCGCAGCCGCTCAGTGCATGACCAATTATTTCTATATCTTTCACATGTTTAAAATAGTCGGTAAAACTATCTATGAGAATTTTGTGGTCGTCGATAATAAAAACATTGATCTTCATAATTAGCTAAGGGGAATGGTTATTTTGAAATGGGTGCCTATATCAGTTATTATTTTTAGCTCGCCGTTGAGGTAGTTTACACGGCTTTTTATATTGTTTGCGCCAATACTTTTGGCCTGTTCCCATTGGTCTTCGGTCATGCCCACGCCATTATCTCGTACGCGCATAATGAGGTCATTTTCTTTTCGGGAAATATCAATACTTACCTCCGAGGCTTTTGAATGTTTCACAATGTTTTGTATTAGTTCCTGCAAAATTCTGTAAATATTTATGGATATTTTTTTGTCGTCAACTTCATCCAGCGCATTAATATTGGCGTGTAGTTCAATATCGTTTTGGGTAAGTTGAAGCCCCAAATCTTTTATGGCATGGGTAAGCCCCGAAATGTCGAGCGCCACGGGCGTCATGCTATAACTAATGCGGCGCACTTGCTGCGAGGCGCTGTCTATCATAGCATCTAGCTCGGTGGCGATGTTCATTTTTTCTAGGTTTTGTACTTCGCGTTGTATGGAGAGTACTTTCATTTTAATGCTCGACATGAGCGTGCCAATGTTGTCGTGCAGGTCGCGCGCAATGCGTTTGCGCTCTTCCTCTTGTCCTTCTATCATAGATTGCATAGAGATGATTTTGTTTTCTTTAGTTAGGTTTTCAATTTCTATTTTTTGTTTTTCTGTCTTTTCTTTTGTAATTCTTTTTTCAAAAATTGTTTTGCGCCGGTAGCCAAAAAATAATAAACCGATAAGCAACAGCAAGCTGGCGGCTATCACAAATGCCAATGAATAATTTCTGATTTTTAGTTTCTGCGTGCTAATGGTAGCGCGTTTTTCGCTCAGTTCGTACTTTGATTCTATTTCGGTAAAATTGCTATCAATGCGCGCGTTTTCCATGCTATCAATCGCATCTCGGTATATGGTGTAATAGCGCAGGGCTTCTTTATAATCTTTTCTTTTTAGCTGTAACTGATGCCCCACGTAGCCATAGCTTTTTTTGTACAAATTTTTATTTAATACCACGCTGGTATCTATGCCCATCAAATATTCTTGTGCCTTTTCCCAGTTATTTAATTCGGTGTAGTACTCGGCTATGCGCAATTTGTAATGTTGGTAATCGCGCTCTTCCGAATTTTCTTGGTAGTTAGATTCTATTTCCAACAACATAGTCAATGCTTTTTGAATATCGCCTTTTTCTCTGTACACCTCCGCCATGTACACTTTGTTTTTTATTATGAAGGACGGGTAATCTTTGCCCAGCTTATCGGCCAATTGCATAAAATATAATGCTGAGTCTAGCTTTTTTTGTTGAGAGTAAATTATACCTAGGTTGCCGTAAGATTCTATATTGCCAATCGACTTCTTGTCCATTTTTATTGATTTATAAAAACGGTATTTCGCTTTTTCAAGAAGCCCAGATTCTAAATAGATAACGCCAATGCCCGATTGGGTAATAGCTGCTGAAACGGTATCGCCCATTTCTTCAAAAGCTTTGAGTGCATTCATTTTTAATGCTAAGGCTTCATCTTTGCGGCCCTGATCGAACAGTGAATTGGCCAGGTTATCTTCCAATTGGTGCTGGGTTTTTTTTAGTTTTTGTTTTTTGGCTAGGGCAATGGCATCGCGCATTATAATTTCTGCCTGCTTGTAATTTCCTTTTTCTTTGAAAATTCGGCTACTCAAATTTTTGGTTTCTAGGAGGGTTTTATATTGCTTGGCCTTGGTGGCTATTGCGGCGCTTTTGTTTAATGCCTCTTGTGCTTTATCA
>JBBSPP010000356.1:0-3768 GCA_038258625.1 Chitinophagales bacterium | reverse complement strand
TCGTTCAACGCCATAATACCGCTCACCTCCTCTATTTGATATTTCCACGGAAAATTAAATCCTTCAGATACGCGTGTTGATGCACCTTCTTTTTTTTCCAAAGCGATGCTAACCACCTCTATATTTTCATCACTTTTATTATTATAAAAATCTACCCAATGCGGCAATTCGGCGCGGCAGGGCGGGCACCAACTCCCCCAAAATACTAGGTAAACCGTTTTGCCTTTCAGGTCAGAAAGTTTAAAATCTTCGCCCGTAATTAGCTTGGCAGAAACATCCGGTGTAGTTTCTCCAACTTTTGCTTTATTACGAAAAAGCATAAAACAGCCTACAGCAATGAGCGCAATGAGTATAATTATTATTGTGATTTTGTTCATTTATTTTACGTTAGGCTTTTATGTTACTTGTGGGAAATTATAAATTTAAAAACAATAAAGGTGTGCCAATAATTTTTTTTGACATTTGGAATTTCGTTTTTGACATTTGCGAAAAGCACTTACCAATTCACGAAAGCCCGATTAAAAATATCATCTTTTAGCTGGTCAGTAATTTCAGTGATTAAAGCATTTTCCACAGATTGAAAATTTTGGTTGGGATCAAAATCGGCGAAGCGAGAAAATGTTTGAGTGAAGTTTTTTGTCTTGTCTTGGCGGTTTTCAAATTCAATATTTACACCAATGGTGAGTCGGTTTTTCGCCGAGGTCTCATTCCCCGAAATAGCCGCTACCGTAATATTATAAGTGGTAATGGCGCCTTTCATATCATAGTCGGCATTGTCATTATCAATTTGTGCGAGCGATGATAAGGACGTAATATGTTGTCGAAGTTTTTGGGTAAACGTAGCGCTAAGCGTGGGCGCAACCGTCAGTGCCTGATTTTCTATAAAATGAATATTAATCGTATCACCGCCAATGGCCGCACCCGTAAGACTATAAAATCCGCACGAACTTATGACGATTGCCAATAACGCCAATGCTACAAAATAAATTTTCTTGCTAAATGTCCACATCGTATTCTTTAATTTTTCGATACAATGTTCGTTCGCTGATGCCCAGTTCCGCGGCTGCATTTCTGCGTCGGCCTCGGTGTTTTTTTAGTGCTTTCAGGATGAGTACTTTTTCATTTTCGGCCAAATCTAAAACGTCTTCAACTTCTTGTACATTGGTAGAAGATTGACTGCCGCCTTGCGAAATAATTATGGGCTGACCTCCCTCATAATTATTCTCTTCGTGTTCATTATTGCGATTTGTAGAAGGCAAGTAATTTTCATTCTGACCATTTTCTCCATTGCTATACGAATTTTCATTTTGATACCCACGCGCCGTACCAGGGTTTTTCATTATTTCGTAGAACATATTTTTTACATCGGTTACATCTTTTTTCATATCAAAAAAAAGCTTGTACAACAAATCTCGCTCCGACGAAAAATTAGCACCATCACCGCCCAAATGTTCCTTGGCAATAATTGCGGGCAAACGTTGCTGCTTATCTTCTGGTATAAAAAATTGCAAATCGGCCGCGCTCACTTTTTTATTTTGGCTGAGTACAGAAATTTGCTCCGCCATATTTTTAAGTTCTCGAATATTACCTGGCCAAGAATAATTGGCCAAAAGTTGCTGCGCTTCTCCATCCAAATGCACCGTATCCGCGCGATACTTATCGGCAAAATCTGCGGCAAATTTTCGAAACAACAGCGCAATATCATTTTTGCGTTCGCGCAATGCGGGTACCCGAATTGGTACGGTGCTCAGCCTGTAAAATAAATCTTCTCTAAATTTTCCTACCTGTACCCACTCTTTCAAATCTTTATTGGTGGCGGCTATTACGCGCACATTTGTTTTTTGCACTTTGCTGCTGCCCACTTTTATATACTCGCCAGTTTCTAACACACGCAGTAATCTTGCTTGTGTGCCTATGGGCATTTCGCCAATTTCGTCGAGGAAAATTGTGCCGCCATTTACGGTTTCAAAATACCCTTTGCGGCTGTCAATAGCCGATGTAAAAGAGCCTTTTTCATGACCAAACAATTCGCTATCAATTGTTCCTTCAGGGATAGCACCGCAGTTGATGGCTATAAAAGCTTCGTGTTTTCGGTGGCTAAAGGCATGAATAATTTTTGAGAATACTTCTTTACCCACCCCACTTTCGCCTTGTATCAGCACCGTCAAATCTGTATTGGCTACCTGATTAGCCACGCCCAAAGCATAATTGAGCGCAGCATCATTGCCTATAATTCCAAAACGGTTTTTTAAAGATTGCAATTCTTGATCTCTCAACATAATTAAAGTGTGCCAAAAATACAGACGTTGGGACGATATGGGTTTAATTTCTTGCTAATTATCAATTGTCTGAACCATTATATTTTCGGATAGCTATTATTTTATTGGAGTCTTGCTAAAAAAAAATAAAGACTGTTCAATCCAATAAAACCGTTGAATCTGTGGTTCAGATAATTTTCCCAAAAAGCGTAGCCCCATTACAACGCACAACTTTCACCTTTAAATAGTCACCTTTCTGCGTATCTCCTTTTGGATAAATAACGAGCTTATTCGTATCTGTTCGCCCAGCAAATTCATCGGGATTCTTTCTACTTTCGCCTTCTACCAAAACGGTAAATGTTTTTCCTACATCTTTTTGGTTACTTTCCAAGGCATGCTCACGATGTAAAGCAACAACTTCGGCAAGTCTTCTTTTTTTAGTTTCTTCTGGAATGTCGTCGTCATAACGTCGTTCAGCAAGTGTGCCGGGGCGTTCGCTATAATAATACATATACGCCAAATCGTATTTGCAATATTCCATTACGCTCAATGTTTCTTGATGCTCTTCTTCGGTTTCTGTGCAAAAACCTGTGATAATATCGGTACTAATGCCGCAGTTCGGAATAATTTCTCGGATGCGTGCAACTTTTTTTAGATACCATTCGCGGGTGTAGGTCCGGTTCATTAATTGCAAAACACGCGTGCTACCGCTTTGTATAGGCAGGTGAATATTGTTGCAAATATTATCGTATTTGGCAATGGTAAAAAGCACATCGTCTGTAATATCTTTGGGGTGCGAGGTGCTAAACCGTACGCGCAAATCGAGCGCCACTTGCGCTACCATTTCCAATAAATTGGCAAAACTTACTTCGGTGGTTTCCAGTTCGCCGGCATCGTCCACCACGCTGCTGCTCCAATTGTAGCTATCAACATTTTGGCCGAGCAGCGTTACTTCTTTATACCCTCGGCTATACAAATCTTGCGCCTCGGCAAGTATGCTCCTATAATCTCGGCTACGCTCACGGCCGCGGGTAAACGGCACTACGCAAAAGCTACACATATTATTACATCCGCGCATAATAGAAATAAATGCACTTACACCATTACTATCTAGGCGCACGGGTGTAACGTCAGCATAGGTTTCTTCGCGGCTGAGTAATACGTTTACCGCTTTTTGTCCGCCGCTGGCCTCGCTAATCAAATCGGGTAAGGAGCGATAAGCATCAGGGCCCACCACCATATCTACCAGTTTTTCTTCTTCAAGTAATTGTGCTTTTAAGCGCTCGGCCATGCAGCCTAGCACGCCCACTAATGGTTTTCTTTTTTTTCGTTTTAGGCCTTTAAAATGTTTGAGTCTGTTGCGCACAGTTTGCTCGGCTTTGTCGCGGATGGAGCACGTATTTAATAAAATCAAATCGGCCTCGGCAAGATCTTTGGTTGCACCAAAACCATTGTCGTACAAAATGCTGGCAATGATTTCGCTATCATTAAAATTCATGGCGCAACCATA
>JBBSPP010000355.1:0-3769 GCA_038258625.1 Chitinophagales bacterium | reverse complement strand
CTGTTCTTCTTTCCGCTTTAGCTCAAGATATAATGTGTAGCCCGCCGCCAAAAATGACATGGCTACCAAAAAACCAAATGTTTTTAGCAGGCTAAGAACTGGCAAATTAATACCAAACCACTCATTGATGAGAAACTGAAAATCAGGATACATGTAGCTTAGTTACAGTGCGTTTCGAAGGCTGATTGTAGGTTGGAGGCGATCATTTCAGCACTGCGGCCTTCTATCATGTGGCGCTCTATCATGTGTACTAGCTCGCCATCTTTTAGCAAGGCAATGCAAGGTGATGACGGCGGGTAAGGCAATAAATATTGGCGTGCTTGGCTTACGGCTTCGGCATCAAAACCGGCAAAGGTGGTAACCAACTGGGTAGGTTTTTTACTAGCTGTTTGCACGGCGTGCAATACGCCGGGGCGTGCTGTGCCTGCGCTACAGCCGCATACGCTATTTATTACAAGTAGCGTGGTGCCGCTGGCTTTTAATGCGCTATCCACTTCTTCGGGGGTTTTTAAGTCGGCGAAACCGTGGCTGGTTAGCTCGTTTTTCATTGGGAGTACAAGTTCTGCTGGATACATATATTGTTGTTTTTTTTTATTAAAAATTATAAATCGTGCGCAAATGTAAGGTGTTCATTTCATTCGGGTTGGTGGTAGGTGTGAATGTTTTGGGAAAAGGTTTTTCACCCACGCTAAAGGTGGCAAACCGCAAAGGCGCAGAGTCGCAAAGTTTTAATGAGCTACGGAATAAACGCTTAGCGCCTTTGCGGTAAAAAATCAAACCGCAAAGTCGCAGAGTCGCAAAGCAAATGAGTTGTAATACAGGGACTTAGCGCCTTCGCGCCTTTGCGGTAAAAATTGTCACCGCAAAGGCGCAGAGTCGCAAAGCAAATGAGTTGTAATACAGGGCCTTAGCGCCTTCGCGCCTTTGCGGTAAAAAAAAACTCCTATTCCAAGTTAAGCACCCCCAATATTTCTTCATTGAGGAAGGCGCCGCCGGGGTAATTGGCTGTATAATCGAGGTTGAGCCAGATATGACCGTGCTCATCTATGTGATAGTGCAGGCCGTCGTTGCCGGTTTCGTAGCGGAACAATTTTTCCCTGATGAGATAATTTAGTGCTTCTAGGTCCGTTTGATCGCCAATTAAAATTTCGGGGTAGAGGTGGCCGGTGGTGTAGATAATACGCGGAATGCCGCCCACGGCTTTGATGCAGGCCGCCATGAGTATGGAGTGGTCGTCACAATCGCCGCTGAGGTGCTCGGTGCTTTCGCTGGCGGCGGCTAGGTATTCGCGGCTTTTGGGGTCGCTTACGTAGTTCCAATTATTATTTATTTCTTTAAAAATGGCGAAGCACTGAATAATGGTTCGGTATTTTGTGCGCCGCTGATAATCCTTGAAATGCTTGCCGGTAGCGAGCAGTGCAAAGTTGCGTACGGTAGGATTTTCAAAATCCATGGCTTTTTTTATTTTGCTTTTGTTGGGGAACGGGATAATATTAGCCGCAATAAATTCTTCGGGGTCGGGGGTATCTTTTAATGAAAAAATGAGCGCGCGGTAATCTGTATAAAGATTTTCGTGGCCGTAGCCGCCCGTAATATCGCCATAGAGCAGGTAGCCCAGGCTCAGCACAAAAGCAATGAGGATAAAGGTTTTGAGGAAAGCAAACAATACCCACACGGTGCCTATTACGCCAACGGCGAGCAAAATACGATCGGCATGATAGGGCCAAAACGGATTGGGCACTACGCGGTGTAGGGCAATGTAAAGCGGAATGGCCACCAAGCCGGCAAGCACCGCCATAATGGGGCGGGTAAAGCGTTTCAGCTCATGATTATCGTCGTCATGGCGGGTGATGAATGGGGTGGTGGACACAATGGCGAATATAATTTTGAATGTTGGATGCTTAATTTTTAATTGATAAATTCTTTTGCCACCCTAGCTTTTAATTATTGATGCTACTAAAAAAATTTAAACAATCAACCAAACCAACAGTAGCAAAAATTCAATATTAAAAATTCAACATTAACCTTCCTCCTTCTTTTTTTTGCTAGGGTAAAGCTGAAAAATGCCGCTGCGGGCAGGGTCTGTACGGAAAACTACCTGGGCGGCGGTGCGCAGGTTGCTTATAATATCCCACACTTCGTTTTGTAGCGCAATGCGTTGCTGGGTGCTTACGGGGCGGCTTTGGGTGGCGCTTTTTTGCACCGCGCCATGGTTGCGCAGGGCCTCGGCGTGGGTGGCTAGCTGGGCTATTTGCGCCGTGCCAAAACCACTGGCGGGTAGGTCTGTTTTATAGGGTTCTTCGCTTAGTTTTTCGTGGGCAAGATCTAGCGCGGCTATGAGTTTGTCTTTGTTGAAACGCGCTTTTATCCACGCATCTTGGCCAAAAGCGCGCTGGTTTTTGTCGGTGCGTTTGGGGTAGGCTAGCTTGGCGTAGGCGCCTAGGGTGGTGAGATGGATGTAGGCCGCCGCCATGCTCTGGGTAAGGGTTTGGGTGAGTACGCGCTGCTCGTCTAGGTGCTCATTGTCTAGCACGAGGGCACGGGTGGCGTCTATTTTGGCAAGTAAGTTGCTTGCGAAGGCTGCATTGATTAACGGAAACTTGGCGGTAAACAAAGCCAGACTTTCATTGAGCGCTGCGTATTTGGTGTAGGCTCTGGAAAGCATTTCGCTATCTTCCATACTATATTTTCTGACTATTTTTTTCTTCATTATGATAAAAAATTAGGTTTTTTTGATAAATATATTATTTTTATGTAAAAATATTTTTAAATTCTTATTTTATTAAAATTTACTTCTTAATAAAGTAAAAATACAATTAATATTAAACTTAATATTGATAATACAAAATATTATTTAGATAGTAAATAACATATTTTTGTTGATATAAATAATTCTTTCGATAGTATATTACAATATTTATAATTATTATTGAGAAGGTGTTTTATTCTGTTTATTCTATTTTATTTTTTAATTAAATAGTGTTTTATAATGAATAAGTATTTTGATAAGATAATAATATTATGTTTTGTATAGTCAATAGCTATTATTCTATTTTTAAAATACAAATTTTTAATTTATAAAAAATAATATAATATGTCAATGTCTATTTTAAATACTTTTGTATATAAATATAGCTTTTAAAAATTACTTTTAAGGATAAATATTGCATCAAAAAATATAGCGCACATGTCTATTTTAGGTTAGAAGGCTTGTTAATGGGCATGGTAATGGCTTTTAGGTGCTTTTTTACTATAAATTTGCCAACCTAAATAATATAACATGAAAAAAAATTTACTTATTCTTATTGCTATGGTTGTGAGTGGCGCGGCCATTGCACAGCCTACGCTTACGCAGGCTAATAATGCTTATTCGGTGGGCAATACGCTGACCTTGGTTAGCACTACCTTTCCTACACCCATTACTACTGGCGCCAATCAAACTTGGAATTTTGGTACTGTTACACCTTCGGGTAGTAGTACGCTCAATTTTGTAGCGCCTAGTACACTGTCCTCGTTTAGTAATTTTCCTACTGCGAATGTGGCATCTACTCAGTCCACGCCAGCGGCGGAACAATTTTATTTATCCAGCCCTACCTCCTTAGAGATAGTAGGTAGCTATTTGAACAATACACCGTACATCCACACCAATCCCGAAACGTATATTCAGTACCCGTTTACGTTTGGCAATACCTTTACCGATACTTGGGCGCTTAATTATTTAAGCGGTTTGCAGTTTAGCCGAGGTGGCTCCACGGTTGTAACAGCCGAT
>JBBSPP010000354.1:0-3769 GCA_038258625.1 Chitinophagales bacterium | reverse complement strand
CGCGGCATGAGTTTTAGCGAGGTGCGCGGCTATCAATATGGCGATGATGTGCGGAGCATTGACTGGAACGTAACGGCCAGATACGGCGAGGCGCACATCAAAATTTTTGAAGAAGAGCGCGAGCTAACGTTGATGCTTTTGGTTGACGTAAGCGCAAGTTCGCTGTTCGGTACTAGTCAAAAAAAACAGGATACAATTACAGAATTGTGCGCCACGCTTGCATTTAGCGCGCTCAGTAATAATGACAAAGTGGGCGTTTTATTTTTTAGTGATAAAGTTGAAAAGTTTATTCCGCCCAAAAAAGGCAAGGGACATATCCTTTATATTATACGCGAATTGCTAACGGTAGAATCTCGGCGCGGCGCGCAGACGAATGTGGAAGAAGCGTTTCGCTACTTAAATAATGTACTCAAAAAACGATCCATTGCTTTCGTGCTAAGTGATTTTATAAGTCCAGATTTTAAGCAAAGTTTGCAAATTGCTAAAAAACGGCATGACATTATTGGCATTCAAGTGTATGACCAACGCGATGCCGAAATGCCCAATGTGGGTTTAGTAAAAGTACAAGATAGCGAAAACGGCACCGAAACTTGGCTCGATACTTCGATGCCTGATTTGCGAAAATTTTATGCTGATCGCTTCATAAAAAAAAGCGCGGAGATAAAAGATGTTTTTAAAAAATCGGGAGCTGACTTGGTAAAAATTAGCACGAGCGAAGACTACGTAAAACCATTAAAAGGATTTTTTAGTAAGAGATAATGAGTACTTTTTTTGACATAAAAAAAATATTATTTTCGTTGCTTTTTGTAGCGTTAATTTTTGCTATCCCATTTTCCGTACGCGGGCAAAAAGTAAGCGTGCAAACCCAAGTTGATAAAAAAGAAA
The DNA here is from genome assembly GCA_038258625.1 of Chitinophagales bacterium. Taxonomy (GTDB): domain Bacteria; phylum Bacteroidota; class Bacteroidia; order Chitinophagales; family Chitinophagaceae; genus JAGNRR01. The sequence continues at coordinate 2,884 of JBBSPP010000354.1, read as the reverse complement.
TACTCATTGGCGACCAAGTCAATTTGCAATTCAAAGTGAATTTTGACCCGCAAAAATTTCGGGTACAATTTCCGAGTATTGCTGACACTTTTAATAAATATGAAGTGGTTGAACGACAAAAAATAGACACGTCCAACCAACGCGATTTCATCTCGCTGACACAAAATAATGTGATCACCAATTTTGATTCGGGCGTTTGGGTTATTCCATCGCAGCCATTTTTAATTACTCCTTTGGATGGTACGAATGCTTATGAAATCCTTTCAGATTCAATAGCCATAAAAGTGAATACGGTGGCTGTTGATACTAGCAAACCCATCAAACCAATTTTTGATATTATAGCTGCCAAAAAATCTTGGTGGGATGAATATAAATTTTGGATTTATTTATTGCTAGGCCTTTTGGTGCTGGGCGGTATCATATTTTTTCTACTAAAAAAACTACGCAACCGGGACAAAAAACCAACTATAGACAAAAAAATGTACGTAACGCCATGGGATAATGCGTTGCAAAAAATACAAAGTTTGACAGAAAAAGAGCTGTGGCTTAATGGCGATGAAAAAGAGCATCACACGCAGCTCACCGATATTATTCGCACCTACCTTGAGGATGTTTTTGGTTTAGATTGTTTTGAAAAAACATCGCAAGAAATTGTAACTGATGTAAAAAAATATCTGCAAAAAAACAAATACAAAAAGCGCGGAGATGAGTTAGAAAAACTGCGCAATATTTTCTTCATAGCCGACTTAGTAAAATTTGCCAAGAGCAAACCAACAATTGAAGAGCATGAACAGTCAAACGAAGACGCTACAGCTTTTGTAAAAAATACTGCTGACTTTTTGAACGTGCAACAACAAATAGAAAAAGCAATTACCAAGAAGGCATAATGAAAGATTTGTTTGACATAGGATATTTTACCTTCGCGCATCCAGGGTTGCTCTGGCTTTTGCTGCTTATTCCATTTCTTATTTTTTGGCATTTTTATAAACAACCAAAACAGCGACCTACATTAATTCTTTCCTCGCTATACGGATTCCCCAAGAAACACGGCCGTGGAAAAGCACGGTTTATTCCGCTGCTTTTTTGGTTGCGCATGGCAAGTATGGTATTTATAATTATTGCTTTGGCGCGTCCGCAAACGTCCAACATCAACGAACAAATTAATAGCGAGGGTATTGACATCGTAATGAGCATCGATATTTCTGGCTCCATGCTCGCCGAAGATTTTAGACCAAACCGATTGGAAGCCTCCAAAAAAGTAGCCAAAGAATTTATCGAAGACCGCATTACCGATCGCATTAGCTTGGTAATTTTTGCCGGCGAAAGTTTTACGCAATCACCGCTTACGACCGACAAAAATATTTTACTCGCTCAGCTTGATAATATAGCTTCGGGGCAATTGAAAGATGGCACCGCCATTGGTATGGGCTTGGCCACCGCCGTCAACCGCCTGCGCGGTAGCAAAGCATTGAGCAAAGTAATTATTTTACTCACGGATGGTGTAAATAATTCTGGGCTTATTGACCCTATGACCGCGCTTGAAATTGCTAAAAGTTACAAAGCACGAGTCTATACAATTGGTGTGGGCAGCAAAGGAAATGCCCCCTACCCCGTGCAACTTTCCAACGGGCAAACGGTGATGCAAAACATGCCCGTGCAAATTGATGAAACGCTCCTAAGAAAAATATCGCAACAAACGGGTGGACAATATTTTAGAGCTACGGATAATAATACGCTGAAAGATATTTATAAACAGATAGATAAATTAGAACGCAGCGAGGTAGAAATAGATTCCTTCAAACGCTATAGCGAAAAGTTTTTTCCGTTTGCATTTTTAGGATTGTTGTTTTTGTTTTTGGAAATTGCGTTGCGTTATACCTGGTTGCGCTCGTTGCCTAGTTGATTATAAAAAAGGGCATTTTGGTTTCTACACTAAAGCTGGCCAAGCCCATAGCTTTGCTCAACCACCTTTTATCCTGATTTTGACTGAGTTTCCTTTTTAATAAAAATAATTTTTGCCTTCCCTCTTTTTTGCCTTTCAAATTTCAAATACCTAAATTTACCACCCATGAAAAATTACATTTTATACTTTTTACTGCTGATGACATTTACCGCTTGCGATTCTGTTGACTCTACTTACAACACGTTTCCCGAAGGCGAAAAAGACCATACATTCTCCAACTACGACAAAGCAACCACCAAACATTTAGATTGGAATGCGGAGATCGATTTTGACAAACAACAAATCCAAGCCACCGCAAAATGGACGTTTGAAAATAATGGTACCGATGAATTGGTGTTGGATATAAATAAATTAGAAATTCAAAAAGTAATGGTAGGCGGCAAAGAAGTAAAGTTTGAAATTAAAAATAAAAACTCCGTGGAGGGCGATGCCCTCGTGATACCTATTGCAAAAGAAGACACCGAAGTAGAAATTACCTACAACACCACCAAAGATGGTGTGGCAGTGCAGTGGCTGACCGCCGAGCAAACCGCAGGTAAAAAAATGCCCTACCTTTTTACACAGTGCGAAAGCATTTATGCACGCACATTGGTGCCTTGCCAAGATGCGCCCGCAAACAGAATAACTTATAACGCCACCGTAAAAGTGCCGCCGGGAATGATGGCAGTAATGAGCGCAAAAAATCCGAAAGAAAAGAATGACGCTGGCATTTATACCTTCGAAATGGAATTGCCAATACCCACCTACCTCATTGCTTTGGCGGCGGGCGATATAGAATACAAAGCCATTGACGAGCGCAGCGGCGTATATACCGAACCAATTATGCTAGATAAATGTGCCAAAGAATTAGAAGATATTCCTTCGATGATTGCCGCCGCTGAAAAATTGGGTGGCCCCTACCCGTGGGGTAATTATGATGTG
>JBBSPP010000353.1:0-3782 GCA_038258625.1 Chitinophagales bacterium | reverse complement strand
GCGCGTATGATTGGTTTTTTAATAAAAGCCATAAATAGCGCACTACCAAAACCAATAAATGTGAGGTAGGAAATTAATTTATTACGGTCTTCCCCCTCCACAATTCCATCGAGTAGTTCGGGGTTGTGCTGGCCAATTACAAAAATAAGCGTCAGCAAAAGTGATAATACCACGAGTATAATTACATCTTTTCTGCTTTGAGAATAATAATTTTTATCGTGCAACCATGATATTTCGGTGAGGTAATGCAGCGGCCCTAACACAGCATACACAAACAAAAAAAGCTCGAACGGAATAATAAACGCTAGCCCGCACGAAAGCACAAGCAAGCCAATATTTACAATATCTATTTTTCCTGTTTTGGTTAGTGGTGCCATATCAATTAAAAGTTAGCATCCAGAAAAAAAAATTGCTAGAGAAAAATAATTTTTCAAATTGCTCATTATAAAAAACTAAAACAACATCAACACCGGCTGCTCAATAAAATTTTTGAGTGTTTGTAAAAAAGTAGCCCCTACTGCACCATCTACTACACGGTGATCGCAGCTTAGCGTGAGTTTCATAATTTGTTTTACGGCTAGTTCGCCAGCCTCATTTACTACGGGCGTTGGCGTGGTTTTTCCTACTGCCAAAATGCACGCATCGGGCGGATTAATTATTGCTGTAAATTCATCAATGCCCATCATGCCAAGGTTAGAAATTGTAAATGTATTGCCTGTAAATTCGGCGGGTTGTAGCTTGCCAGATTTTGCTTTTCCGTACAGCGCGTTGGCATCAGTTGCTATTTGACCCAACGTTTTTTGATGTGCAAATTTTATTACTGGCACAATCAATCCATCGGGTATGGCTACTGCGCTACCAATGTGTACATGATGATTGGTGCGTATTTTATCACCTAGCCAAGAGCTATTTACTTCGGGGTGCTTCACCAGCGATAATGCGCAGGCTTTTATAATCATATCATTCACCGAAATTTTTACATCGCTCACTGCATTTATTTGCTTGCGCACTTTCAAAAAGTCATCCATCTCTACCGAAATTTTCAGGTAAAAATGCGGTGCGCTAAATTTGCTTTCGCCCAACCGTTGAGCAATAATTTCGCGCATTTGTGATAGCGGCGTATCGGTATGGCTTTCTTTGGCAGTGCTCGCATCAAAAGCTGGCACGCCCGCGCCCGAAGCACCACCGCTCATAGCTTGTTGCGGAGAATAATTATCAATATCACGCTTTACAATTCGGCCACCATCGCCCGTGCCATCAATACCGCTTAGCGAAATGCCTTTGTCCTTTGCCATATTGCGCGCTAGAGGCGAGGCTTTTACGCGGCTGTCATCACTATCTTTTACAACCTTAATATCTTGTCTAGCTTTTTCTATTTCACCACCTACATCAGTTGGTTCTTTATCTTTAGTTGTATCAGCGGATGCTTTTTGCGTGCTATCTTTTTTGCTAGATGAATCCTCCTCTTTTGATGCTGTTGGTTTTTCTTCGGTACTTTCCTCTTTGCCTTCGTTGAGTATTGTGGGCAAATATTCATCAATATTTATATCGGCATTGCCCACCACGGCTAGCACGCCGTTCACTTCCACAGCTTCGCCTGCTGGCACGCCTTGGTATAATAATGTGCCATCTGCATAACCAATTACTTCCATGGTGGCTTTGTCGGTTTCTACCTCGGCCAGTACGTCATCGCTCGTTACTTCATCGCCTACTTCTTTTAGCCAAGCTACGATTTTACCTTTCTTCATGGTATCGCTCAGTAGCGGCATGCGCACAACTTCTAGATCGGTAGGTAGCTCTTTTTTCTCAGGTTTTTTTTCTTTGGAATCGTCCGCTTTGGGTGCATCTTCGGCCTCTACATCTTCTGATTTTTTTTCATCATCCGCAGTTTCATCAGCTTCTTTATCGTCCTCTTTATCTTTGGTATCGTCTTGTTTCTCTTCTGTTTTTTCGGCATCTTGTTTATCAGCATTGGCCGATTTTTCGTTGCCACTTTCGCCGTCCAACAAGCTTTTGTAATCTTCGCCCTCCTCGCCTATGATAGCAATTATTTGGTTTACCGCTGCGGCTTCGCCCTCTGGCACGCCCACGTATAACAAGAATCCATCTACATAAGGTTCTATTTCCATGATGGCTTTGTCGGTTTGTACTTCGGCAAGTACGTCATCGCTTTTTACTTCGTCGCCCACTTTTTTGTGCCACTTCACAATTTTTCCTTCCTTCATGGTATCGCTCAGTAGCGGCATTTTTATTACTTCAGCCATTGGTAAAATTTTGGATTCAAAAGTAAAGCATAAGCAGGGCAAAATACAAATTGCCATTTGTAAATGTGAAAAATTGAAATCTCAAACGACAAATTGCTTATATTTTTTTAAAATAGTTTCTTCCTTGATTTATACCACCACTTTTTTCTATTGATTATTAAAGTTGGAGATTAGAAAACTTATTTTCAATAAACCAAATTCAGCGGGGCTACCTAGCATTTTGAATAAAAATTGTTTCTTCCTCCGCATTTTATCTGTTACCAATAGCAGTTACTGAATTACCAATAGCAATTACTGTATTAACAACAGCATTTACTGAATTACCAATAGCATTTACTGAATTACTAATAGCATTTACTGTATTACCAACAGCATTTACTGAATTACCAATAGCATTTACTGAATTACTAATAGTCATTACTCTATTAAATAGATCATTTACTTAATTAGAATTAGTGAATAGGCATTTAACGTAGGCGGGAGGCGCATAGAAGTGATGCGGAGTGTTACAAAGTGCGTGCTGAGGCACATTAATGGAGCCTGGAGGGCTAGTAATGAGCTTGCGACCCCTCTTTGAAGTGCAGGGAGACGCTAATATGGTAAGCGGAACGGCATAGTAATAGCATGCAGGCTCAGCAAGGACGAGGCTATGGATACAGTATGATTTAGTAATTTATCCCAAAAGGGCGTTTCACCGCGCGGTTGGCACGCTGCCATCACGTGGCATGTCCCAAAAATTTGAAATTATGTTTCAAAATAAAATCGTAATTTGTGTACCAATTATGAAAAAACTTGTTTTAGTGCTTTTTAGTATCGCTTTATTTGTTTGTCAAAAAAGCTATGGTCAAGCCGCCGACCCTAGTGTTACCAACCTTCAAACCATCCAAAGTTTTGGCTGTTTTGATAGTATAAATAATGTGCAGGTAACCCTTTCGAATAGTGGCGCGACGATTGATTTGAGTATAAACCCACTAATTGTAAACTTGAGCGTACGCGATACTTCCAACGGTACCATTAGTTACACCGATACTCTTTCGGTGGGCTTTTTGCCACCAAATGGCTCACAAATTCTTACTTTCCCTAATGTAAACCTCTACAATGGGGGCTGTTATTTTATGAATACGACACTCTCGCTTGTGGGTGGTGGCAATAGCAATATGGCAAATGATAGTTTAACAGTAGCATACAAAGTATGTAACACAAGGCCTTCGGCTATGGGTTATTCCATTTTTGTAGGCGATACTATACCCAGCGGACAAGGATTGAGCATTGCGGGTTGCCCCGATAGTATATTAATTCCGTTTAATTTTTGTTTTACAGGGATTGTGCCGAGTAGCCCTACACAATGTTCGGCTTTGGGTGCAGGTTGCTTTGGCTCTGCTGCTTTGCCCACACTTCCCGCCGGTACAATTATTACTAGTGGCGAAATTATTGTTACTAATTTGGGACCAAACGGATTTCCGTCTATGATTGAAACTACCCGATTCAGTTTGTACCAAGGTTCGTTGCCAACCACAT
>JBBSPP010000352.1:0-3795 GCA_038258625.1 Chitinophagales bacterium | reverse complement strand
CGCCTTTGCTAAGGTAAGCACCGTAACGCGCCACGGCATGGGGCACTACGCGCACACCGAGTTCTTCGTAATTGGTTTTCAGTTTCATTTTATCATAAAACTCAAAAGGAGGGAGGCTCATAGTTTCCATTTTCTGTACGCCAAAGTATAGCAGCACGGCTTGTTTTGCCCACGTGTTTACTTTCCATTCGCGTCCGCCTGCTGGGTCGGGTTCGGCTACGCGCACGCGGCCTTTGTCTATTTCTTCAATTGTATCGTGTACGGCTTGTTCATATTTGACTTCTTTTAAAAGTTCTCTGTTTTCGTATGCAGCTTCTATTAATTGTTGTAATTCCATGGGGGGCAAATTTAGGGTTTGATTTACGAATTTCCCCGCAAAACGGGGCAAGCTGATTAGCGAATGTTGATTTTAGAATTTCATAAATCGTTCATCGGTGTTCGATATTCTGAAATCATTACTTTTGCATCTTGAATAAAATCCTCGTTATACAAACATCCTTCATAGGTGATGTAATAATGGCCACCGCTGTGTTGGAAAAACTGCATCAGCATTTCCCCGATGCAGCTATTGATTTTTGTATTCGAAAAGGAAATGAAAGTTTGTTGGAAGAACATCCTTTTATCAATCAACTGCTCATTTGGGATAAGAAAAAAGACAAACTCAAAAATTTATTTGCGCTCGGCAAAAAAATAAGGAATAAGCAATATCACTTGGTGGTGAATCTGCATCGATTTGCTAGCACCGGTTTTATAACGGCAATGAGTGGTGCCAAATATAAAGTAGGCTTCAAAAAAAATCCCCTGTCTTTTTTATACAGCCATGCTGTTGAATATAAAATTTCGGCAAAAGCTAGCCCGCATGAAGAGGCTCGCAACTTGAAAACAATTGAATATTTCACAGACGATAAATTTTTCAAACCAAAATTATATCCTACCGAAGCACAAAGAACAAAAGCGGTCGCACTAGCCAATGGTCAAAAATTTGTAACGATATCGCCCGCTTCAGTTTGGTTTACCAAACAATTACCCATCCCGAAATGGATTGAATTGGTAACTAAAATTCCTGACGATACCAATATTTTTATTCTGGGCGGCCCAGCTGATGTTGCTTTAGGAGAAGAAATTATAAAAGGTGCGTTAAAAAAAAATATGACGAGCCTCTGCGGAAAACTTGGCTTGTTAGCCTCAGCAGCTTTTATGAAATTGGCCGAAATGAATTATGTAAATGACTCGGCACCCTTGCATTTATGCTCGGCGGTGAACGCGCCCGTTACAGCATTTTTTGTAAGCACCGTACCCGAATTTGGTTTTTCACCCTTGAGCAATGATGCCACCATATTGCAAACCTCCAAAAATTTAGCCTGCCGACCCTGCGGCGTACACGGTCATAAAGTTTGCCCCGAAGGACATTTTAAATGCAGTGAAATAGAAATACCAATAGTTTAAATGTAAAAGCTTAGAAGGGTTTCTTCTTACAAATTTTGACATTTGGATTTTGAATACTGACATTTGCCTTTAGGTGGAAGTATTTGAAAAAGATATAAAAAACTGCGTTAGTGCGCTTAAAAACGGGGGAAGCATATTGTATCCTACCGATACAATTTGGGGGTTGGGATGTGATGCAACTAATGAAAATGCCGTTGACAAAATAGCCGAAATAAAAAATCGTCCTGCCAACAAATCTTTTATAGTATTGATGGCAGATGTGCAAATGTTACGGCAACACTTAGCCAACCCAATCCCAGATTTGGAAACATTCGTAGCCGAGCAAGAAGGCGCTACTACTATTATTTTTGACAATATTATTGGTATTGCTGAAAACACCTTAGCGGTAGATGGTAGTTTGGGCATAAGAATTCCCAAAGACGAATTTTGCATAGCATTGTTAAAACGATTTCGCAAACCAATATTAAGTACCTCGGCCAATATTAGTGGCGCGGCATCACCTTCTTTTTTTACAGAAATTTCAAAAAAAATACAACCAAATATTGACTATATAGTGGATTGGCGGCGGCAAGATACTGAGCCAAAACAACCGTCGAACATCATAAAATTAAATGCCGACGGAAGTATTATTAAGATTCGTTAAACAATCTTTTTGCATTAAATTTGCCGCCCTATGTGGTTTAAAGTAAGAAAATTTATCGTGTTATACAGGCTGCCAATTGCCCTGTTATTAATAGCTTTTGGTGTTTATATGACGGTGGCCGTGAAAAATGGCGCCTACTCTTCTTGGATCTTTTTCCTGATAGGCATACTTACTTTGTTGGCACATTTTATGGTAGGGCCTATTACGCTGATTCAACGATATGTAGAGAGCGGCGATGTTGACGGGGCCCAAGAACTATTGAGCAAGGTGAAATATCCCAACCTGCTTTACAAACCAATTCGATCAGCCTATTACATGCTAAAATCACAGTTTTCCACAATAGGGGAAAACTATGAAGAAGCCGAGGCCGACATCCGACAAAGCTTGAAAGCGGGCATCAAAGAAAAAGGAATGGAAGGCACGGCTTACCTACAATTGGGCAGCATCGCATTCAAAAAAGGCGATAAAAAGGGGGCTTATTCTAATATGCGCAAAGCCGTAGAATTAGGCTTGCCAGATACCGAAACTGAGGCCACCGCATATTTACAACTAGCCGGAATTTGTGCTGATCGAAAAGATTTTCGCGGTGCGAAACATTATTTTAAACGAGCAAAAGCATTAAAGCCAAAAGGTAAAATGTTGGTAGATCAAATAAAAGATATGGACAAATACATGAGCCGGATACCTGGTTAGCATTTGCATATAAAAGGAATTGGCGGTGATTATTACCGCCTTTTTTTATATGGATTTTTTACTAGCCAATTTTCCAACGAAATAATTATTCATTAATGATGCTGAAATGAGTTTAGTAAAAAGAAGGAACTGTTTATAAAAAATACAGCCTTTTAAAAAAATCCTACTTCACCGGAAAACCTCGATCTCTCATCAACGCATTTACATCAGCATCACGCCCACGAAATTTTCGGTATGCCTCCGCGGGGTCCATCGCGTTGCGCGGGGCAAATAAATTATCAATCGCTTTCTGTGATAATTCTTTGTCATAAAAACCACCCGGCGCATTTGCAAACGCCTCCGAAGCATCAGCCGTTAACACATCCGCCCACATGTATCCGTAATAAGCTGTGGCATAACCTTCGCCGCTAAATACGTGACCGAAATGTGGTGTTCGATGGCGCATGGGTAATTCTTTTGGCATGTTTAATTCTGCCAAGGTTTCGCGCTCAAATTTATCTATATTAATATTCGTAGGGTCGGCGAGGTGCAATTTCATATCCATAATGGCAGACGCCAAATATTCGGTGGTAGAAAATCCTTGGTTGAACGTTGATGCCTTTTTTATTTTTGCTATCAATTCTTTTGGCATGGGCTCGCCCGTTTTGTTGTGGCGCAAATAATTATCTATTACCTTATCAGTTGACAACCATCGCTCCAACAGTTGTGATTGAAACTCGGTATAATCCCGCACGCCGCTATTGAGCATCGGGTATTTTACATTGCTCGAAAAGAAATGAAGCGCATGACCAAACTCATGAAAAAACGTGGTCGCATCATCCCACGAAACTAACAGGGCTTCTCCTGGTGCAGGTTTTACAAAATTAGAATTGTTGGATGCCAATACATTTTTGGCACCATCAAAAGTTGTGTGGCTGCGGTAAGTTGTAGCCCAAGCACCTGATCGCTTGCCTTCGCGCGCGTATGGGTCAAGATACCAAAGACCAATGTTCTTCCCCGTAGTTTTATCAGTT
>JBBSPP010000351.1:0-3797 GCA_038258625.1 Chitinophagales bacterium | reverse complement strand
ATTCTGCCTTTGGTACAAGCGCAGCTACGGAGTCGATGACAACCAAATCCAGCGCGCCAGATAATATTAATCTGTCGGCAATTTCCAAGGCTTGCTCGCCATAGTCGGGCTGGGATATTAAAAGATTGTCAATATCCACGCCCAAGTTGCGCGCGTAGGTGGGGTCAAAAGCGTGCTCAGCATCAATAAATGCACAAAGGCCACCTTGCTTTTGGCATTCGGCAATTGCATGGATGGCAATGGTCGTTTTTCCGCTTGATTCTGGCCCGTAAATTTCTACCACACGCCCTTTGGGCAAGCCGCCAATGCCCAGCGCAATATCCAGCCCAATAGAACCTGTAGAAATACTTTCCATTTGTTGATTCTCACGGTCGCCCATTTTCATGACTGAGCCTTTGCCAAAATCTTTATCGATTTTGTCCATTGTTAGTTTGAGCGCTTTTAATTTTTCTAAAGCTTCTTTTGAAGTTGAGTCTTTTGCTTCTTTTACCGCCATTGTAATTTGTTTTTAATAGTTTTTCAAATGTAATTATTTGATGTTGCTTTTGTGATTTGTTAGTCCAAATGTTATGCACCTAGAAGGTTCCAAAAAGTGGTTCGCTACGCACGCACCATTTTTTGCTTTCTTGAACACAGGCCTGAATAAGGCTTTTTACTAACTCATAAACAACAGCATTTTCGTTTACTTTTACAAATATATTTTAGTTGATACACAAGGAGTTTACGCAGTGATAAAAAAAATAAATTTACGAAAGTTACGAGATTGTTTCAGCAGCGAAATGATAGATGCTTTAGAGTACTCTGAGATTGAGCCAATTTTTAATAGGTTACTTGAGGATATGAATTATAAGCCTATGGATGTAATGATGCAGAAATCGGCGGAGATTAATTTTTCTAAGTGGGAAATTAATATTGAGTTGCTAAAAAATTGCACACCTATTCAATATGTTTTGGGCTACGAATGGTTTTGTAATCAAAAGTTTTTGGTTAACAAAAATGTACTTATTCCGCGCCCCGAAACGGAAGAGTTGGTGGATTATATTACGAAAAATGTTACGGAGGGAAAAGTTTCAACCAATAATTTGGAGGATAAATTAAAAATTTTGGATATTGGCACTGGGAGTGGTTGCATAGCTGTATCGCTAAAAAATAATTTACCGACCGCCGAAGTATGGGCTACGGATATTAGTAATGATGCCTTGTCTGTGGCCAAAGAAAATGCGCAACGCCAACGTGCGGATGTTTTTTTTATAAAAGATGATATTTTGAACTCAAAAATTAGTGAAAAGGATTTTGATATAATCGTTTCCAACCCGCCCTATATTCCAATGGACGAAGCTGATGGAATAGCAAAAGGTGTAAAAGATTTCGAGCCGAATATTGCGCTGTTTACCGAAGAAAAAAAACCACTTCAATTTTATGAAGCCATTTGTTTTTTTGCAAAAGAAAATTTGAAGAGTTGTGGAACTTTATTTTTTGAAACTCACGAGGATTATGCGTTTGATGTTCAATCTATGGCCGAATCATTGGATTTTAACGTACGCATAAAACAAGATATTTTTGGTAAAAATAGAATGATGCTCATAAAAAAAAGTGAGCCGTAGTTGCTCACTTTTTTAATAATTAACTCACCTTACGCAAACCAAACAATAAAATGAGCGAGACTGTAAATTAAATTGTGTAAACAGCATTTAGGCATTGCATCTATTTTCGAAGATAGTATAAAATTGTTGGCTTATTATTTTCCATCCATGAATTGGTTCTTTTCTATTTTTTTCAATATTTTCTATGGCTAGGTAAACCGATTTTATGGCTGCATCTTCGGTTGGAAATTGCGTTTTTGTTTTAGTGTATTTTCTAATGCCTCGGTTCAGATTTTCGATGGTATTGGTGGTATAAACTATTTTTCTTAGCTCTAGCGGAAAGTCAAAATAGCCCGTTAAATTATCCCAATTATCTTCCCAACCCGTGATGGCATATTTGTATTTAGCACCCCATTTGAGTTTAAATTTTTCGAGCTCTTCAAGTGCTATTTTTTTATTTATTGCCGTGTAAATTAGTTTTAAATCTTTGCAAAATTCTCGGATGTCAGACCAGACTACAAACTTGCAACTATTGCGTATTTGATGCATAATACACAGCTGGGTTATAGCCTCGGGAAACACCCCTTTAATGGCCTGGGTGAACCCTTTTAAATTATCGGTGCAGGCAATCAAAATATCCTGCACGCCCCTCGCTTTTAGGTCGGTCAATACCGTCATCCAAAACGATGCAGATTCGGTTCGATTAATCCAAAATCCGAGCACCTCTTTTTTACCTTCATTCGTGAGCCCAATTACAATAAATACGCACTTTTTAACCACTTTTCCATCTTCCCTTATTTTGATATAAATACCATCCATCCAGACCGCAAAATAAACCGAATCTAAGGGTCTATTTTGCCACTCTTTTGCAATGTCAATTATTTTTTCGGTAATGTTTGAAATGGTGGTTTCGCTGATCCGAAATCCATAAATATCCTGCACCTGATTGCAAATATCCGAGCTCGTCATCCCTCGGCTATACATGCCCAAAATGGCATCTTCAATTTTGCCGCTCATCGTCTCGCCTTTCGGAATAATGATGGGTTCAAATTCGCCTTTTCTATCCCGCGGAATGTTCAAAAGAACTTCGCCAACATTCTCGGTTTTCATGTTTTTGGGAAACGTTCCATTTCGGCTATTGCCGGTATTGTAACCCGACGTTTGATGTTTGCCATATCCTAAATGTTCGTCCATTTCGGCACTGAGCATTTCTTCAATTCCCTGTTTAAACAGCGCATTAAAATAGCCTTGAAAATTCTCTTTCGTTTTAAATTGTTTGAAAAATCCCTTCGGGAAATGTTCATCTGTGTTTGTTTTTTGTTTCATTATATTTTGTGTTTTGTAAGTTACGATAAATCCCCTTAGAGCTTCGCACTCCGTTTCGCTACGCTTCACTACGTGCGAAGCTCTAAGGGGGGATACTTACTGTTTACACAATATAATTTACTCTACCTGGTTTTTACAGAAGTTTGAAATTGCCAATTAAATTGCAATCCTTTTTTTTAAAAAATCTTTAGTTATTTTACTTGATAATCATAATAATAAGTAAATTTATTTTCTAAATATTACTTATATGAACAAGCAACAAGCAACAAGCAACAAGCAACAAGCAACAAGCAACAAGCAACAAGCAACAAGCAACAAGCAACAAATTTCAAATTAATTTCATTTAATTTCAGTTGCATTCTTTTAATTTCCTTATTCTTCTTTTCTTGCAAGAAGGATTTTCAGAAAGTAGATGACAAATATCTTAACGAACCACATGCCAGTAATGGTCCTATTACTAATATTTCCGAAGCTGGCACAATTAAAATTTCAGCCAACATATTAACTTTTGAAAGCGAAGAGAAAATGGGCATTGCTCTTAAAGCACTTACTGCTATGAAAGAGACAGACCGACAAGTTTGGGAAGAACAACAAGGTTTTATTTCCATGCGCACCCAATATGAGAAAGTTATGCATGCGGAATATGAAAAACTGATTGCACCTTATTTAGCATTATCCAGTATTGCTAAAGAAAGTATTCCTTTCCCAGGGCATAGTACAGAATATAAAGATGCCTTGGCCTCCAATTTAATTATACAAAAGATTGATAGTGATGGTGGCGAATCGTATGATTTAGCTCACAAAGCCGGCAACTATAGCTATATAACCAACAGCGAAGGTTTTGTACTGGCTGGTGATAAGCTTTATTTAATTGAAAAAGACAAAATT
>JBBSPP010000350.1:0-3818 GCA_038258625.1 Chitinophagales bacterium | reverse complement strand
TTCGCCACCACTCATCTCATAAGTCATTTTATTTTCTTGCCCTTTGAGCCCTACTTTTTCTAGCACCGATTTTATTTTGGCTTCAATTTTTACCTTATCAGTCCAGCCCGTAGAGCGGAGTACGAACTCTAAATTTCCATAAACATCTCTATCAGTCAACAGCTGAAAATCCTGAAAAACAATACCCAAATTTCTGCGGAGGAACGGAATTTTTTTCCAAGTTAGTTTTGACAAATCATTGTCGGCTATAATTCCTTTACCTTCTTTCAACGGGATATCGCCGTACAAGGTTTTGAGCAACGACGATTTCCCTGTACCTGTTTTTCCAATTAAATATACAAATTCACCTTTATGAATTTTGAGGTTCACATTCTTCAATATCAAACTATCGCCTTGATAGATCTGCGCATTTTCTAACTCTACAACTAGGTTGGTGTCCATATTTATTTTTTGCTTTAACCGATTTTATTTTTTCGAAATTTCTCTGGGCAATAACGAAATCCAATCATTAATTACATTCACGGCTTCGCCAATGTAAACATCTTTTACTATGGCTTTTTGCCATTCTGCATTTTTAGCCTTTTCGATCGTGTCTTTATTAATTGTTGCTTGGATGGCTTTCAAATTGGTCATTGAAATTTTACCATTGCCTTTTTCTAATTCTTCAAATCTTTTGGCAAAGGCCTTGTTCTCTTCAACCTCTTTATTATACTCCGCTTGGTTTAGCGAGTAACGATTATTCTCACTTTTTTCTTTTATTCTTTTGGCATTAGCAGTAATAATTTCAAAATGTTTATCACCTGCAATGCGCGCCTTGCTTTTGGAAATCAGCTTGGAAAAATCCAATCCATAAGGCGTGTAATCAGCACTCATTATTTGATCCCACGGTATAGCATTATCATCTTTACGCTCACCCTGATCCAAATAATCGTAGGTCGTTGGAATGGCCACATCTGGCTCTACGCCTTTGAGCTGAGTAGATCCACCATTAATACGATAAAATTTCTGAGTGGTAATTTTCAAACTTCCTAAAGGTTTGTATGCTTCGTTTCCTTTAAAATAATCATCCAAATTTACAATTCGTTGTACCGTGCCTTTTCCAAAACTGGTAGATCCTAAAATTACTGCCCGCTTATAATCTTGGAGGGCAGCTGCCAAAATTTCGCTGGCAGAGGCGCTGTTACTGTTTATCAAAATTGCCAACGGGCCATTATACAAAATGGCGGGATCCCGGTCTCGCATTTCTTGCGGGCGGCTGTTCTGTGATTTTACTTGCACCACCGGGCCATCCTCTATAAAATATCCTGCAATATCTACCACATCTCCTAGCGAGCCGCCACCATTATTACGAAGGTCAATGATGATGCCATCCACGCCAGCGGCTTTTAGTTTTTCTATTTCTTCTTTCATATCGGTCGAGCTACGGCGACCATTAAAATCTTCAAAATCGGCATAAAAACCAGGTAGAAAAATGTATCCGATTTTATTTTTATTTTCATTTATTATAATGCTTTTGGCAAACGTATCGGCCATTTCCACTTCATCGCGTAGTATAGAAATTACTTGCTCTGTACCATTTAGGTGCTTGACGGTCAATTTTACAATAGTGCCTTTTTTACCCCGAATAATTTTCACGATTTCGTCCAAATCCCAGCCCACTACATCGACGGGGTCTTCGTTACCTTGCGCTACTTTCAATATTTTATCGCCTGCTTTTAGAGAGCCTTCTTTGTAGCTAGGCGCACCAGTAATAATTTGTGAAATTTCGCAAGTGTTTTCGTCATTCAGTTTTAGCACCGCGCCAATACCCACAAATTTTCCGCTCATTTCTTCGTCGAAGCGGTCTTTATCTACTGGCGCAAAATAGGTAGTATGTGGGTCAAAATTCTGCGTGATTGATGAAAGATAAAATGAGAATTTTTCTTTATCTGTAATTTTATTTAGTTTGCGGAAATAATATTCAAGACTTTTTTTAATTGTATTCCTAGCATCTTTTTTAAGTTCCGCATCGTTTTTTATATCCGCCTTTTTTACTTCGTTTTTGGCGATAGCTTCTTTCTGATTTTCCAATACATCATTATACCGAGCCAGCAATCGGTACTTAATATTTGCTTCCCAACGAGCATCGAGCTCGGCACTATTTGCCGCCCAATTTAATTTTTCGCCATCAAGCTCAATTGTTTCTTTGCTGGTAAAAACCATGGGCATTTCGATATGTTTTATAAAATACTTTTCCGCTTCTAGTACACGTTGCGCGTATGTTTTGGATACAACGTCAAAAAATTCCGTGCTGCCTTTTTCAACTTGATTATCAATTTCGCGCTCGTAAATTTTAAACTCGTCAATATCAGCTTGGGTAAAAAAAGACTTGGAGTAATCCAGCCTTTCAATAAATTTTTTATAAACGTCGGCGCTGAAATCATCATCCATTTTTTTTGGTGCATAATGCCCTTGGCTTAGCAAGCCCATCAGGGTGGAAAACATAGCAGAACGCTTATCTTCATTACCTTTTAAATTGGCATTTAGCTCATCAACATTTATTTCATCGATCGCATCTTCGTAATTATTCTGATTGCGATTTGCTATTATATTAAAGGAAAAGAAAAGTGCCAGAACCGCCACAAATGTTACTATCAAAAAGTTTTTCTTAGTCATAACCATAAAATTCCTTGTAAAGTTAATAGCTTTAGCGTTAAGAAAGCTATAATTAATGACTGCAAAAGCTACCATATCACAATTTATTAAGGAAAAAAGTAGTGAGTTAGGTTTTGATCAATGTGGTTTTGCCCGAGCCGATTTCTTGGCCGAGGATGCGCCACGCCTAGAAGAGTGGCTAAAAAATGAACGGCACGGAGAAATGACCTACATGGAAAATAATTTTGACCTGCGATTAGACCCGCGCAAATTGTTGGACGGTACAAAATCGGTAGTAACGGTTTTTCAAAATTATTTTTCTGAGTGCGAGCAAGCCGATGGTTTACCCAAAATTGCTAAATACGCTTATGGAAAGGATTACCATAAAGTGATAAAAAAGAAACTGCAAAACTTGCTTGAAGGCTTGCAACAATTTGGCAATATTCAAGGTAGAGCGTTTACCGATAGCGCGCCAATTTTGGAACGAAGCTGGGCGCAAAAAGCGGGGATAGGTTGGGTAGGTAAAAACGGCATGCTGATAAATAAATCGGCAGGCTCGTTTTATTTTATCGGTATTTTATTGTTGGATGTTGAGCTTGAATATGACACACCTTTTGCCACCGACCATTGCGGCACTTGCACGCGCTGTATTGATGCTTGCCCAACGGATGCTATTCTGCCCAACAAAGAAATTAACGGCAATCAGTGCATTTCGTATTTTACTATTGAGCTAAAAGATGCCGTAATTAACACAGATAAAAAATGGGACGATTGGATTTTTGGCTGCGATATTTGTCAGGATGTGTGTCCTTGGAATCGGTTTTCAACACCGCATACTGAACCGGCATTTGCACCGCGCCAAGACATTTTGAATACTACAAAAGAGGAGTGGCTCGATATGGAGCAAATAACATTTGATGTACTGAGCCGAGCATCGCCCATTAAGCGGGCAAAGTTGGACGGCATGAAACGGAATGTGCGGTTTGCGAAGTAAGCAAGAGATATCAAGTCTAACGTTTCTATTTTTAGTTCAGGGTATTTTTAAATCGAGTATTAATTTAGCAGCAAAGTTTTTATCAAAAATGAAATTTACATTGAAACGTTTAGATGGTTTTTTGCAAGTTGCAACTATTGCTTTGTTGCTTATAATTTTTGTACCCAAATTATATATCGATTTTACGGAC
>JBBSPP010000349.1:0-3840 GCA_038258625.1 Chitinophagales bacterium | reverse complement strand
TAATATTGCCCTAACCAAAGCAAGCTCAAACATAAGCACCCTACCCGGCGTGCCATTTACCGAAAAAGAATTACAAGATTTAGTAACGCACAGCAGGCAAAGCGGCAACATATCAGCACACAAAGTTTCGGAAGAAATGAAGCGAATGTATGGAAATAATACTGCACAAATCAAGAATTAGAGATTAGCTTTCCACTGCTATCATGCCTGCGCCGCCTCAGCGGGGGTTACTTCAACTTTTGGCTCTTTGTTCAGCTTTTTATTTATTAATCTATATTTCTCTGACTAAACTATAATTATGAAAAAATACCTCTTGTTTACTCTTATCATGATTCCCTCAATTGCATTTACTCAAAATAAAATAGGACTAGAGATAGGACCTTCTTACACTTTTTTTTATGGAGATGCAATTTATGATGATTTTTTCAACCCAAAATTTGGGTACATTGGAGGTATATCTTTTGAAAAAGATTTAATTAAAAAAATAGCAATCAAAACAGGTCTATTCTTTGAGAATAAAGGTGTCCAAACCGAGGAGATTTTTTACACAACTATCAACGCTCAAAACCTAGGTACTGCCAGGATTAAACACGCCAATTATTATCTAACACTTCCTCTAATGGTAAAATATAACATGAAATCATTTTACATTAATGGAGGCCCATACTTATCGTATTTAATTGATGCCAAATACCGTCAAATCGGTTTGTCGGGTGGCGTAACAGATACTGTTCTTGACAACAAACCATTATACAAAAAATTTGATGCTGGCTTAATGTTAGGAGTTGGGAAAACAATAAGTTTAAAGAAATTCTCAATGTATTTTGAAATTAGAAACTCACTTGGGCTTTTGAATATTCACGCTACTTTACCAAATGCTGTTTCATTGTCCAACGGAAAAGGATATACAAATTCCACTGCATTGATTATTGGATTCTGCAAATAAGAGACTTTCAAATAAAATGTAAATAAATGATGTCAAAACGGCAGGAGTTAATTGATAAATACGAAAGGAATAAAAACCTTGTCATCAACTTCGCAAAATGCTTTAAAACTTTTTTAGATAAAACGGACACTTGGGATGGTATTGCTTTTGGCGACTCTAAAATTACTAATCGAGAATATATGACCGAACTTATAAGAATCGCTTCACAAGAATATTCACAAACTCAACACGATGCTATAAAAAATGTTGTCATTCAAGAATCTTTTTTGCCAGGTTATATTGATGGCATTGATACCCAGTACAATAATCTCAAATTAATGTATGATGATATTCAAACTAAACTTGATAAACTTAACTTGAATAATCGCCTAATGTAAAAACTGAGTGCGAAAACGGAGTTTTATATAATTTAATAAACCTAGCGGAATAACCAGCCCACCTTCCCACCAAAAAACCAATCCAACAAACACAAAGCCCCATAAGTGAGATAACTATATCTCACTTACCCTCAAAATCACCCAACAAACCCCCACCAAAAACCAGATAACCCCCATAATCATTTAATGTAAGAGCATACTAGGCAGTACTACCGTAAATAAATTAAAGCTCTACACCTTTTGATAGCAAAAAAAAGGCGTTGAAAAGTTTACATTTGTTTCAATGATTTGGCGGAGCTTATTTCTTCTAGTACTAACCTTTAATGCTAGCATTTCGAATGCCCAAAAGAGGTATGAATATTCAAGACTCCAATTGGGGGTACCTTTTAAAGTGGGCAAATCGTTTCCCTTAGATGCAGATTTTAAAGTAATAACAAAAGTCGCTTATGAATTGGGGCTTCAAGTTCATTTTAAAATTAATGAGAAATCGGGTTTGGTGGCAAATGTAGGTTATGGTGTAAATCTTATAAATGTCAATGCAATGCAAGCAGTATTGAAGCAGCGCTACAGCAAAGAAAATTATATTAATACTCAATTCTCTTCAGCTCAAGAATGGGATAACCTTCAAATGACGTTGGCGTACTCTCATAAGTTGCCTAACAATAATATAAAATTACTCGCTGGTGTATCAATTTTGAGATTATACACTTCGCCCAATTTCGTTTATGAGTTAACGCATGCTCAAAACAGCAATGATGTGCTGAATAACCGTGTTCAGGCTAGGAGTAATTACAGAAGATCCTTTTTCGGGCCACTGGTTGGCGCACAATTCACATTACAGGTTTTAAAAGGAATTTTACTAATAGCCCAGCCCGAAATCTCATATCATTTTGGTAAGTATTACGCTTACGAAATCAAAGATGGCCCCTACATTTATAATGACATTTCAGTTGGACTATCAGGACTGAATATGGGCGTAAGACTAGGCTTTATGTTGACACCATACAACGGTATACATCCCTATGAAGATGAAAAGTGATAATCTCCACCGAATTTCTATTATCCTTAAGCTCATCCGCTGCGGGCATCGGCTGCGAGCGATTTGTATTTATAGGCAACCAATAAGCAGGCACCGCCAAGTCGTATCGTTTTTATCTTCAAATGCATGATTGCTATCAAAATTTAATTATTACAATCGGGATTAATTTTTTTTAATAAGATAGAACATAATTCCAATCCCAGAAAGGGGTTTCTTTTTTCATTAATCTCTAAAGACATTTGAACATTTGAGGTTCGCAATACAACTAATAAAAAAACTACATGCTACTGACCTTTTAATAAACTGTAAGCCTAAGTCCTACTTATTTCGCATTCATCAACTTCATCACATCCACCGAGTTGCCCAGAGGTACATCCACCGTTTTTATTCTGCCCGTGGTGCTATCATTTTCTAATTTTAGCACGCCGCGTGGGCACACCGCCGCGCACACACCGCAACCTACACAGCTACTGCGCACAATGTTTTCGCCCTTTTGGGCATAAGCCCGTACATCAATGCCCATTTCGCAATAGGTGCTGCAATTGCCGCAGCTTATGCATTGCCCGCCATTGGTCGTGATTCGGAATTTTGAAAAAAGCTTTTGTTGCATGCCCAATATGGCCGCCATGGGGCATCCAAACCGGCACCACACCCGGCTACCCAATATGGGGTAAAACCCTACGCCCACCACGCCGCTAAATATCGAGGCAATCAAAAATCCATAGCCACTTCGCAGTGTATCAACCGGTATAATGAAAATATCGTTGGTATTAAAAAATACAAAAGCACCCATGCAAGCCATTATTACGACGTAGCTAATGATGGCGCCCACCTTAGCATCGCGCTGTAGTTCATGCCTTTTTAATAAAAAAATAATAGCAAAAACAATAGTAAGCAGCACCGCCACACCACCTAGAAACATATTTCTGCTAAGCCAATATTTGCTCGTATCCGTGCCCAAATACGATACAATAACCGCCGTAGTAGTAACCGTTATAAACACCAACACAATATGTATAAGCCATCGTTCAAACTTCCAAGCGCTCACCTTTTTTGAGCTCAACTGCCGGAACGGATCACCCGCCGTTTCGGCCAGGCCACCGCAGCCACATACCCAGCTACAGTACCATCGTTTGCCATATTTGTAGGTCAGTATGGGTGTTATCACGAGGATGGATAACACACCAAAAAGCAACAGTGCCAATCCTACATTGCCCGCGCTTATAAATTCATCTACACGGTATTGGGCAAAATTATCATAGTTCAGTGGCCAAATATTTTTCAGGTCATAGTACGGCAATTTAAAATTATCCGAGTTCAATCGCGCCATAAATTCGGGTATCAAAAAGGCAAAGGCCAACTGAAAAAACATCACCGAAAACGTACGCACTCGGTGGTATTTATTGTGCCAATATTTGCGCAAAAATTTGTAGCCAAAGCCCAAAATAGCCATTGTATATAGCGTGCCATACACAAAC
>JBBSPP010000348.1:0-3841 GCA_038258625.1 Chitinophagales bacterium | reverse complement strand
TGCCTTCGATCAAGGGCATGCATGATGTTCATCATACATGAATTTCTACCCAATCAAATTTTGAAGCCGAACAAGGCTTTTTATAGTAAACTGATTTTTGGTAATGGATAGTAAACTTTCACTTTTAAAATCAGATAATGTGCGGATAAGTGTCTCCTTGGCAATTCCCGCCAGTGATGCTAGGTCGTCCCTAGATACATCAACGATAACATTGTCGGCCTCTTTATTTTTAACAAGAGAAAGTAAAGCATTTGCCACTTTTATGCGAACCGAACTATAGGCCAGGTCTATTAATTTTAGTTCCACGCTTTCAGTTCTATTCGCAATCATTTTTATAAAATGGTTAGAAAAATCTCGCGAATTATATAGCAGTAATGTAAAATCATTTTTGGGCACTAGTCTAATACGTGCGGTGCTAAGGGTAATGGCCGAATGGTTGTAAACGGCATCATTAATCAACGTGAGGTATCCAAAAAAATCTCCTGTAGCGTAAATTTTGGTAGTGAGTTCTTTGCCATACTCGTTGGTTTGTATTGTTTTTACTTCACCTTCTTCTATATAATACAGCCAACGCGCGTTTTGGCCTTCTTCATAAATGGTGGCTTTCTTGTCATACTCTCGCAACTCTCTATTGGCCGATAAATTTTCAAGCTCCTTAGTGGCTTTGGCCTCAGAGAAAAAGTGGTTGAAAGCACCCGCTGCATCCTGCGATGCTTTTTCAATTCTTTCAGCTTTTGCTAATCTAATTTCAATAGCCTCTAACAATTCTACATCATTAAATGGTTTGGTAATATAATCTTCAGCGCCTAAACCCATCCCTGTTCGCACGTCCGTTTTTTCGGCTTTTGCCGTTAGAAAAATTAATGGTATATGATTAATACTTGGGGTTTTATTTAAAATTTTAAGCACCCCAAATCCATCCAACTCCGGCATCATGACATCGCAAATAATTAAATCGGGGATAATTTCTTTTGCTTTTATAATTCCTTCTTTTCCATTATTAGCAGCATGCGCTTCGTAATTTGAAAGTTCTAATATTTCACACAGGTTTTCTCGTACTTCCAGGGTATCTTCTATAACTAGTATTTTCTTCATGCTAAGGGCAGTTTAAGGGTGAAGGTAGTGCCTTTTCCAAAGGTGCTTTGTACGCTAATGTCTGCATTCAACAATTCGCAATAGCGTTTTACTATATTGAGCCCAAGCCCAGTGCCCTGAATATTTTCAACGTTGGAAGCTCTGAAAAAACGCTCGAATAAATGTTTCTGCTCTGCTTCGGGTATCCCTATGCCCACATCCTCAATACACACCACGGCATGGTCCTTATTCTGGGTGGCGGAACAATAAACAACTTGCTCCTCGCCAGAATACTTAATAGAATTCGACATTAAATTAAACAGGATATTTCGAATCAATTTTTCATCAGAAATTATTTCTATGTCTTCTACCTTATCGAGATTAAACGTCTGACCCTGTTTTAATATTTCTTTTAAATCTCCGCAGGCGGAGCCGACAATTTCTTTCAGATTTATTTTTTGCTTACTAACCTCCACTTTATTTTCTTCTATTTTTCCTAGCGATAAAAAATCATCCAATATTCCTGTGAGATTATTTACCGCCGATTTAATGCGCGCAATATGTTTTGTTCTGCTTTCTTGCTGGTCTTCCTGAGGGTATCGGGCAATGAGCGCCGCCGAGGATAATATGGTGCTTAGTGGGGTGCGAAATTCATGCGATGCAATGGATACAAAAAGTGATTTTAGTTCATTCAGTTCTTGCTCTTTCTTTAAGGCAGCATTCAATTGCAGTTTATTATCTTCCAGTTCAATATTGGTTTTTTTTAATCTGCCTATGGTATCGTTCAGTTCTTGTGTTCTCCCTTCTACTTTTTTTTCTAATTCCAGATTCAGTTTGAGAAGTTCTTTTTCGGCTGATTTTATATCAGACAGATCATGGATAATACCTGTGTAAATAATTCGATTATTTAATATCACCTCACTCACGGCTAATCGAAAGGGAAAAAGTTCGCCCGTTTTTCTTTTGCCTACAACCTCCCGGCCTATACCTATTATGTTTGGTTTTCTAGTTTTTTGATATTTTTTTAAGTATCCGTCATGCTCGTGATGATAGGGATCGGGCATGAGCATTTTTACGTTTTGCCCAATCACTTCTTCGGGGTGATAATCAAATTGTATGGCGGCAGATTTGTTAATAGTCTCCACGATCCCCTTCGCATCAATCGTGATAATGCCATCAATGGCGGTATCAATTATACCTTTTAAGCGTGTGGCCATATCATCAAAGTTCTGCTTCATAATTAATAAAAATCATTTATTGCTTTGATACCCATCATTTACCAGAGTAACAAAGCTTGGTAAATTTACTCAAAATTTTTCATGTTCCAGATTTCATTGACATCTAAGGATGATGCCACCGCCAAGTATATAAAAATAATGTTGGTGGAAAATGCCAATCGGGCAGGTATCAACTTGAAGGTAACTGATATACCTGTAAATGACGTAGAAATATTGAATGATGCTACACACCCCACGGTAAACATTGACGGAACGATTATTTCAAAAGGCAATAGAGAGAATATTGATTTTTTTAGAGACGTAAATGCCGCAATACTAAAAGCACACAACTACGGCAATATGAAGAAAATAATTGTGCCAATTGATTTTTCTGCCTGTTCGCAAAACGCCCTGGAGTATGCCAAAGCACTGGCAAAGGGGTTGAATGGGGTTATAAAACTGGTATTTATTTACGACAACGCGGCTAGCATACATGCAGAACAAGATTCGTTAGATAATGAATTTATACAAAATTTTGAAAAGCGATTGAACCATCTGGCGGCGGCAGAAAATGAAAATTTAGACCCGAATGATTGGCAAGCAACGCGCATAGAGTATGAATTTGGAATTGGCAATGTGCCGAATGAAATAGTACGCATTGCCCGGGCAAATGAAGATGCGATTATCGTGATGGGTAGCCAAGGACAGTCTGGCCTAGAGGCTATTTTATTTGGCTCGGTTACTACCACAGTTATTGAACGTAGTAAGCAGCCCGTTATCATTATCCCGCCTACTATAACGTATGAAAAACTAGATAACTTAGTGTATTGTAGCAATGAGGTGGATTTAGATAAAAAATTAATTTTTACAGTGCTCGATATTGTAAAACGCAGCAAACCCCATGTGCACATACTGCACATTGATAAAGACAAAAGAGATTATTTGCCGATAGAAATAATGCAGTTGGCAAGGTTCAATTACCCAAGTCAAAAAGTTAGTTATGACGTAGTGTTTGGCAGCGATGTACATGAACTTATTAAAATCTACTGCAACGAAAAGCAGATTGATATGATTGCATTGAGCAAGCGCGACCGCGGTTTTTTTGAAGGCTTATTTCATAAAAGTTTTGCTAAAGAGCTTAAGCGAAATTTAAGGATCCCATTATTAGTGGTTCATGAGGCATAGTTTTTAAATAAACGCAAGCTAAATTTTGAAAGCTAAATGAGACGGTACGCTGAAAGAACTTGCTTTTGGATAGTGGCGTATATGCGGATGTTGTACACAATTTGAGAATGAACGAAACTAGAAATCACAACTGAATTAGAATTGGAGCAATGGTTAAAGGAAAATTGCTATCCAATGCATAGTTACAGTATAAACGGAAATTTCATTTATGAAGGTTGCGGACTTGAAAATAATAGAGGACTTTATCAATGGTATTATACCGAAAGAGGTGAAAAAAGAGTATTGGAATACTTTGCTACCGAAAAGGATGCTGTTCAATATGCTCTGAAAACAATAAAAGGAGATGAACACGCAAATCGGAATTA